>JAQGOX010000293.1 GCA_028293365.1 Verrucomicrobiales bacterium
TTCGTGGAGGTCGATGCAGGGTCTAAACATGCTCGAAAGCGACCCTGCCCTTTAGCTGGGCAGGGGAGCGCCGGTCGCGGGCTCTTTTTGACTAAAGGTTAGCTTTCCATTGTCTTCGGTGACCTGAACGGGAGCGTTGTCGCTGAAACGCCCTCGGAGGATTTCCTCTGCAAGAGGATCTTCCAAATACTGTTCAACGGCGCGCCGCATCGGTCGGGCACCATAAATTGGATCGTAACCTTTTTGGACCAGCAAATCCTTGGCTTTCTCATCCAGTTCGAGCCGAATGTTTTTCCCACGGAGGCGTGAGAGCACTTTTTCAATCTCGAGGTCAAGAATCAGGATCAGGTCCGGCTTGCTGAGCGAATGGAAGACTATAATGTCATCCAACCGATTCAAGAATTCGGGGCGAAAAACGCGCTTGGCTTCCTCAAGAATCTTATCGCGCATTCTCTCGTAATTCGTCTCATCCGAATTCGCGCCAAATCCAATAGTGGATTGTTTGCGAATAGTCTCCGCGCCCACATTGGAGGTGAGCAGGATGATAGTGTTACGGAAATCAACCGCTCGTCCGACATTGTCGGTCAGTTTTCCCTCTTCGAGAATCTGCAGGAGCATGTTCATTACGTCCGGATGTGCCTTTTCGATTTCATCGAAAAGCACCACCGAATAGGGCTTGCGCCGAACCTGTTCCGTTAATTGGCCACCTTCTTCGTAGCCGACGTATCCGGGAGGCGATCCGACGAGGCGAGAAACGGTGAACTTCTCCATGTACTCGCTCATGTCGAGTTGGATCAGAGATTTCGAATCTCCGAACATGTTTTCCGCGAGCGATTTCGCCAGCAACGTTTTTCCTACGCCCGTGGGCCCGAGCAGTGCAAACGTTCCAATAGGACGCTTCGGATCTTTGAGGTCCGCGCGCGACCGGCGTAATGCCTTCGAAAGGGCAGCGACAGCGATTCTTTGGCCGATAACCACTTTTTCCAGTTCCGCCTCCATCTGAAGAAGCTTCTGGGCTTCGCCTTGTTCCATTCGCTTGAGCGGAATTCCGGTCCATTTGGCTACCACGTGAAGAATATCCTCGTCATTCACTGTGACGCGCTTTTCGTCGCGAGTGGTTTTCCAGGCAGTCAAGACTGCTTCCATCTTCTCTTTCGCCTGTTTTTCCTTATCCCGCATTGCGGCAGCGCCTTCAAAATCCTGTTCTTTAATGGATCGTTCTTTGCGGGTCTTGATGTCTTCGATTTCCTGCTCGAGATCCTTTACGTCCGGCGGACGAGTCATAGCGCCAATGCGTGCTCGAGAGCCCGCTTCATCCATGACATCGATTGCTTTGTCCGGCAGAAAACGACCGGTGAGATAACGGTCCGACAGTGTAACCGAGGCTTCGAGCGCTTTGTCGGTGAACTCTACTTTGTGATGATCTTCGTATTTCTGCCGCAGGCCCTTGAGAATGAGAATGGCCTCTTCCACGGAAGGAGCTTCGACCTTAACGCTTTGGAAACGGCGTTCGAGCGCCGCGTCTTTTTCGATGTATTTGCGGTACTCGTTGAGAGTGGTAGCGCCGATGCACTGCATCTCGCCACGGCTGAGCGCCGGCTTGATGATATTAGAGGCATCCATTGTCCCTTCGGCAGAGCCTGCTCCCACGATGGTATGGAGTTCATCGATAAAGAGTATAACGTTCCTGGCGCGTCGGATTTCATCCATCACTGCTTTGATGCGTTCTTCGAACTGGCCGCGGTATTTGGTTCCGGCGACCATCAGGGCGAGATCCAGAGTGATTACCTTTTTCTCGCGTAACAGCTCGGGAACGTTTCCTTTGGCAATTTCCTGGGCCAGACCTTCAACGATTGCCGTCTTGCCGACACCCGCTTCACCGAGGAGGACCGGGTTGTTCTTCGTCCGGCGGCAAAGGATCTGGATCACACGTTCGATTTCGTTTTTCCGGCCGATGACAGGATCCATTTCGCCTTTACGGGCGATTTCAGTGAGATCGCGACCGAATGCTTTCAGCGCAGGCGTTTTGACTTCGCCTTTTTTCTCGGGAGCCTTTTCCGGTGCGCCGGCTTCGCCCGCGGGAGTTTCTTCGGCGGTATTGAAATTGGGATCGAGCTCTTTCAGAATCTCCTGGCGGGTCTGCTCAATATCCACATCCATGTTCTTGAGGACGCGCGCGGCAACGCCGTCGCCCTCGCGAAGGAGCCCGAGGAGAATGTGCTCCGTGCCGACATACGTGTGGTTCAGCGCTTTGGCCTCTTTTGCAGCCAGTGACAGCACTTTTTTGACGCGCGGCGTGTAGGGGATGTTCCCGATCATCTTTTGGTCTGGCCCGGTGCCGACCAATTTTTCGACCTCCATGCGGACGGTATCGAGATCCAGTCCAATTTTTTGGAGTACATTTACGGCGACACCCTGGCCCAGCTTGATCAGGCCGAGCAGCAAATGCTCTGTGCCGACGAAGTTGTGATTGAAACGGTCGGCCTCCTTGCGTGCGAGCGCGAGAACCTGCTGTGCACGGGGAGTGAAATTATTCATTGCTTCATCGCTCATAATTGCTGATTGAACATGCTACTCTTCATTCTCTTTGTCCAGCTTCTCACCCGTGGCCGCGGCTACATGGGTTGTGTCGGGGCGGGAAACCGTCTTTAATCGCTCACGGAGCATATCGGAACGCAGCAAATCGCGCTCTTCGGCGGACAGTTTTTCCGAAAAACTTTTCTGCAGGTGGGCTGGTTGGGTGCTGATAAACAGCTCATCTACCACTGAACGTTCGGTTCCGGGAAAGAGCCCAAGATCCACTCCCAGCCGCATGAGCGAAAGGAGGTTCATGGTTTCTTTGGACGAGATGCTGTGCGCGTTCGCCAGAATTCCGTACGCTCGGCCAATATGATTGAATAGAACTTTTGATTTCTTCTCAGTCAAAGAGGCACGGGCATTCTCTTCGTGTTCTATTAGTTGCGCCAGAACCTTGTTAAGGCGTTCTACGATATCGGTTTCGACCTCGCCCAGCGTCATTTGATTTGACACCTGAAAAACGTTGCCGAGCGCTTCGGTTCCTTCGCCATACAACCCCCTCACTGCCAACCCCAACTTGTTCACGGCCTGCACGATTTGGTTGATTTGTTCTCTCAAAACGAGCGCGGGTAAATGAAGCATGGCACTCACTCGAATCCCCGTGCCAAGATTGGTCGGGCAGGCGGTTAAATAGCCCAATTGCAGGGAGAAGGCATAATCGAGCTTCTTTTCCAGGGCGGAATCGACCTGATCGATCGCTTGCCACGCTTCCTTGAGTTGCAATCCGGGGCGCAGCGCTTGCATGCGCAAATGATCCTCTTCGTTGATCATTACGCAAAGAGACTCTTCCTTGTTCAGCACCAGGCCGCTTCCGGCATTCTTTGCGGCATGTTCGCGGCTGATAAGATGCCGTTCTACCAGGATCTGCTTATCCAGAGCGGTCAGATTGTCCATCGACTCCGAGTAAGCCTGTTTCATTTGCGGCAGACTTTCAACGGCCGGCCGGATGGTTTCGAGCGCCTTGACCCGGTCAGGTTTCTTCGCCCAGCCAGGGAACGGCAGGGAACGAAGGTTCCGCGCCAGCCGCACGCGGCTCGAGAGGACAATGCGATCATGCGGGCCGGAGCGCTTGCTGCTTTCGGCGGCGGAACTGATAAATTCCTGAATGTTCATTTAGCTGGAGCCAATTCACTGATGCGAGTGCGGACGTTCTTTAACTCGTCTCTCAATTGTGCTGCGGTTTCAAAATCCTCATCAGAAATCGCCTTGTCCAATTTTTTCTGTAAATGCTTGAGTTTATCGGAGAGATCCCGGCTTTCCTTTAGCAAAGCAGGGAATTTACCCATGTGTTTTGTACCCTTATGCATGGTCTTAAGCAGGCCTTCCAGGCCTTCGCTGAAAACCTGGTAGCATTCGGCGCAACCGAGTCGTCCAGCTTTCTTGAAATCAGCCTGGGTAAATCCGCAGTGGGGACATTTAACTTCCGCTCCCCCGGCCGCCTGTTCCATATCCTGGGCGGCACCCAGACCCAAAAGCAGATCAGCGAGCGAAAATCCCGTTGGATCATCGACTCCTTTTGCTTTTGAGCATGTTTCGCACAGATCCACCTTTTTGGTCTTCCCTTCGACCATTTGGGTCAGGTGGACCGTGGCGACGTTTTGTTTGCAGATATCGCAGAGCATATAGTTATTGTCGCATCGCGCCCCGAATAATCCAAGCCAAACAGAACGCGGAAGATCGAAAGCTTCGCGAACAACGGAGCTTCGACCGCACTATGACATGGCGGACGTTTTATGGCAAACCGCGCGGGTTTCAGAGAGCAGGCCTTCGGTCGACACCGGTTGAATTCCCTAACTCGGCGTCGGCCGTCGGCAATTGGCAAAGTGTGAGTGCCTGATCATTGCTTGAAAAGACTCTCCAGAACTGAAAAACAATACCAGTTGGCACAGTAGGATTTTTAGCAGACGGCTAAACGCTATTTCTCTGTTTTGACGTTGGTATTGCCCATATCCCGGTAAATCCACCAACGCCCGTGTTCCTTCTTCCAAATGATCAAATACTTGCCATCGTAAACCAATTTGCCATCCGGGCCTGTAACCAGAAACGTCCCCACTTCATAAGCCCATTTTCCATGTTCTTCGACCTCAAGAGTCTGCACTTTGGCCTTGCGTCCTCCATTTCCGATATCGTCTTTCCAAAGTTTTTCAATGGCTTCCCGACCCTGGACGATCCCCTGGTTTTCCCAGAGGGCTTGAGCGTCCCGGGTGTACTGCATCGAGATCGCTTTTGCGTCTCCTCTTAAGTGGGCTTCTTCGAACTTGCGATTCAACGATTCAATTGCTTCGCGAGCTCCGGCACCGAACGAGTTTTCAGTCAGGGCCAGAAGGACCATGCAAATTGCGGAGACGATACGCCAGTGTGGGAGGTTTTTAAGAATCACGAAAATAATGGGGTAGAGGTGAGATTTGTTTTAGTGCGGATTCAGCATCATTCGATCATGACTTCTTTCTACTGCCATTTAATCGTAAAGAAAAGTTTCGAGTGTGCATGAATTGCGCAGAGCTCTGATCGGGAATTGTTTTTGGCGCGAAAATTGCTTTTTTCGGATATTGAGTACGAAAGAGTATTCGGCACTTCGAAGTGCAGGGAGGATAACAATGATTCAAAGCGTCTCAAACGACATTGTTCTATTGGGAAATGGCCCGGTTTCATCGGATCAACGTGATTGGGTGGACCAGTGTGCATTTGTAGTTCGATTCAATATTCCGCGTAACGGCGGCGCGCAGAATGGGGGTAGATGTGACGCACTTTGCGTTACGAACCACGGAATGCCTGCGCGCCGATTTGCAAAGTATCGGGAGTTTCAGAATCTTCCCTTCATTTATCCCGCGACTGAAATCTGGATCCCCCGTCCTTTGTGGCACAGTTCGATCAGTTGCTATTTTAATCATCCTATCCCACGCATCCGCTGGCGACAGGATCATTCTTCGCATTTGATTTGCAGAAATGGATTGCAAAATCACACCCAGGTTTATTTTTCTGAACAAATCTGGAAGCAATCGTTTGCGCAATTAAATCTCGATACGAATCAATGGCAAATTTCGCCAAGCACCGGGTTCCTCGCCCTCACTTACTGCCTGCAAAGATTTCCACTCGAACGATTTAGAATTCACCTGTTGGGGTTTTCGTTTAGGGGTTCCAACGCTCATCCCTGGTCTTTGGAACGGCAAGCGGTCGAAAGGATGGCTGATAACGGAGAAGTAATTTGGGAAATGCCATTGGTCGGCGAAAAGCGTTTCGTTCCAATGCTTCAAAACACCGGATGATTAATTTTAATCAGGCTGGTCCAAATCGACCTCAGGCTGAGCCGGGAAAATGCCCGCTTGGCGTGATCCTTTCCTTATGCTTAATTGTGGCAAACGGAAGGATTAATGTCACAACCACTCACAGTTCTGCATGTCGAGGACGACCCGAATGATGTTCTCCTTTTACAACGTGCGTGCCGCAAGGCTGCCCTGACTCTTAATGTTGTTTCTGCCAGCGATGGAGACAAAGCAGTCGCCTATTTAAGCGGTGCGGATGGCTTTTCCTCGCGTGAGAAGTTTCCAATGCCGCATTTAATTCTGTTGGATTTGAAAATGCCGCGGAAATCCGGCCTCGAAGTGCTCTCCTGGATTCGCGGGCAACCGGAGCTAAAGCGCATTGTTGTTTGTGTGTTTACTTCATCCAGGCACGATGAAGATATCAATTCCGCCTATGAGCTCGGCGCCAATTCCTATCTTGTAAAACCAGTAGGGTTCGATGAATTGGTTGAAATGATTCGCGCGGTGAACAATTACTGGCTCACGCTGAACGAAATGCCCTCAGTCTGATCACTCCGGAGGTGTGTTCCAAAACGCCTCGGCGAGTTCCCGAACGGGCAATGCGCTCGCGAGCAGTTTCAGATCCCACCATTTTGGAAGCAGTTGCCGATAGGGCCACCTCGAGAACCGCTCATCAATCAATAATGCCACTCCCCGGTCCGTTTCGGTACGAATCACTCGGCCTACGGCTTGTAAAACGCGGTTCATTCCCGGAAAGACATACCCATAATTAAATCCGTTCTTCCCGAGCGCCGAGAAATAACGGGCGATCAGATCCCTTTCGATTGAAATCTGGGGTAAACCGACTCCAACCACCACCGCACCCGCCAGGCGATCTCCCACCAAATCGATTCCTTCGCCGAAGATCCCCCCCATAACAGCGAAGCCGACCAGTGTTCGGTCGTTTTCGGCGTCGAAATGGGTCACGAACTGATCTCGTTCCGATTCGTTCATGCCCGATCGTTGCACGATCACTTCGATCTCAGGGGCTGTTGATTGAAATACAGCCAGGACAGATTCGAGGTATTTGTAAGAGGGAAAGAAAATGAGGTAGTTCCCACGCCTCGCGCCGGTGAGCGAATAAATCGAATCAGCGACCGCCGCGTAAGTTCCTGAGCGTCCTTTGAAATGAGTCGCGATTCGATCTTCAATGAAAACCGGGAGGTTCTCGCGCGGGAATGGTGAACCCAACTCCAGTGATTCGGCCGCTAATTTGTTAGCCAGCAGAGTTCTGTAATAATCCAGGGGTGCCAGTGTTGCCGAGAAGAAGATGGTTCCAGCGCTTTCCTGGAGAACCGGGAGCAACGAAGGCGCGGGATCAACGCAAAAAAGTTTGATTTGCACGCCCCCAGGTTCTTGTCGATAGATCGTTTGAAAGGAAACGTCAAAATGATCCAGCACGCGAATGAATCGAAGAACCTCGAAGTAAATTGTTCGCAATGCGTCTGATTCCGCGGGGGAATCTTCGCTCGCGAGCGCTGCTTCTGCCTCTTCCAGAAAGGCGCGCAAGGCCAGGGCTACCTGTCCGGGTGGCTCGGCAGAGGCGGCAAGTCCATTCTCAAATTCCAATGCTTCCCCGATTCTTTGTAACGATTTCACGCACTTTTTCAGAGCAGTGCTGCACGAATGATCCGAACCCAACTCGTCCCGGGCGCTTGCCAGTTGGAGCGACCCCAATTCGGCAGAGAACATTTCCCGGGCGCGTTCGGGCAGGTTATGCGCTTCGTCAATCAATAGATAATTGGAGGTGCCGTCGTCTCCAAAAAAGTCGCGAAGCATGGCACCTGGGTCGAACGCGTAATTGAAATCACAAATAATCAGGTCGACCCATTCGGCTGAATCGAGCATCAACGCAAAGGGGCACACTTGATGTTTTCGCGCCACGCCTTCAACTTCTTGCCGCGTCATACGTTCCCCGGCGCATAAATCAGCAACGGCGGCCTTGCGGCGATCGTAATAGCCAATTGCAAAGGGACATGTCTGCACATCGCAAGCGCCCCCTTGCGGTGCGAAGCAAATCTTGTCGCGTGCCGTTAGGGTCAAGGCCCGCAACCGAAGACCATTGGTCTGCAGGCTTCTGATGGATCCTTCGACAACAGTTCGGCCGATCGTTTTTGCCGTTAAGTAAAAGATTTTTTCGGCGCCACCTTCAGGCAATCGCTTCAGTGCTGGAAATAAAACCGAAACTGTTTTGCCGATTCCGGTGGGTGCCTGCGCAAAAAGTGTTTTACCACTCGCCAACGTTCGATAAACCGCTACTGCCAGTTCCCTTTGCCCCTGCCGGTATTTTGAAAATGGAAAATCGAGATCTTGAATGCTGCCATTACGCAAAATCCGCCAGCGATGCAATACCTCGATCCATGCGAAATATTCCGTGCGGAGCCTGGCAAAAAAGGATTCCAAATCCGCCGTTGAAAACATTTGCCGGAAGGGTGTGACATCATCGCTTTCCAAATGAAAATAGCTGATTTGAATTCCGATTTCCGTGAGTGAGTTCTGTGCGGCAAATATCGCCGCGTATACCTTTGCCTGCGCCAGGTGCAATGCCGCCGGTTCCTCAATCGACCGCGCGTAGGTCGTTTTGATCTCCTCGATCAAAACGCCGCCATCACGCCTTAGAACACCATCGATCCTCCCTTTGATTTCCAACGTCAGATCCGCGCCTTCAATCAAGTGCTTAACCGGCACTTCCGGTTCATAATCCGTGCCTTGTGAACGTTGCACCTTCTGATGCCCTCGCGTTCCTTCGACCGCGCGATTCGCTGTAAATGACCGCCCCCTGCCACCTCCCAGATCACCCGTCCTCAATACGAATTCCACCAACCGCTTGACCGAAACAGTATATCGCGCCTTGCTCATCAATCAAATTGATCTCTAGAAAGGAAAGAGATCTTTCCACGCCCTCGCTCAAAAGGCAAATCCAGGTCGGCATCCCGGTGTGACCAGGAGTGCCGGTCAATTGTTGTGAATTGGTGTAAACGATCATGCGCGCAAGGTAGCGAACGGACCGCTGGGCCGTTCGAACGCCCGTAACGAAATCGTTCGTTAATCAAAGACCGTCGAGTGCACCAAGCGTGCCCAAACCTCCGCCAGGATTCTTTCAATCGAATGGGGGACTCGAGAATATTACGTCGATCTACCGGACTGAGACTTCTGAAAAATGCCTTTGGACCGGCACTTCTAATCGTACCCCGGCATCCAGACGCGATTAAAGGTATGCCAACATCGAAGGAGGAACAACCAACCTAGGTTTGACCTGTTGACGGTTGATGACCTGGTTGCCACGTGGATTTCCGGGGTTGGAATTCGATTTGAAACGGAGTCGGAGCATATGGTGCGAAGCGCCAGCGAGCAGGAATGAAAGGCGCCTGGAATATTTCTGGATTGACCGCCGTTCTGAGGTGACACATGATTGTGTAACATGAAGACTGCGTCTATACGCCAGGTGCGGCACGATTTCAACACGGTTCTTGATTGGATCGACGGCGGAGAACAGGTTGAGATCAGCAAACGTGGAAAGGTCGTCGCGCTCCTTTCGCCACCGCCGCCTGTGAAGCGTCTGCGCCCGCGAAGACGGCCAGATTTCGCGGCGCGGTTAAAGATGCGAGATTCTGGCCGGGTTATCTCCATGCGCGTTATGGATGAGATTCTCGCGGACAGCAAAGGTTCCTATTGAAAGCCTACGCAGATACAAGTTTTCTGGTCCGCATTTATCTCACTCAATCGGACTCATCGAAGGCCCTCGCACTCATGCGCGACTTTCGTGATCCGCTGCCTTTCACACCACTGCACCGGCATGAACTGCGAAATGCCCTGCGTTTGGCAGTGTTTCGCAAAGAAATTGACACAGACCGCCGCAACGCCGCGTTTGCAGACATTGATTCAGATCTGGCGGATAACATCCTCGCGCATGTGCCTATCCGATGGACGGATGCCTTCGGCGAAGCTGAGAATTTGGGAAAGACTCATACTGAAATTCTGGGCATTCGCGGTATGGATCTGTTGCATGTAGGCATCGCATTGTCGCTGGGAGCGAAGCAGTTTCTCACGTTCGACTTGCGCCAGCTTGAGCTCGCTAAATCGGAAGGGTTAAATGTGAAGTTTTAGCAATGCGGAGCGACTCGGCATCAATTACGATGTTTCGACAGTTGCATCCAACACCTTTGGCCAGTGTGACCTGGCGAAATTTCCGCAGACCATGCACTCGTAAAACAGATCGCTTCCCACCGGATGAGGTTTGGTGGAATCCAAGTCGTGATATTGGCGAGGCGCTCTTTCCTTTCTCTCTTTCTCTTCCGTTCGGCGCTCTGCCCAGAAATCGAGCACTTTCCAACTCACAACAGGACCACAAACAACAGGCAAACTCCTGTGAATAACTTTTTTAAACTATTTTGAGGGTAGCCCCGCGGATGTCCCACCCCCCCTGCTACGATTTGCGCAAAATATGAATCAAAAAAGAATCAAAATAGCCAATCAACCCTTCCCTTTTCTGGTCCTCCAGAACTCCTGGGTCCAACTCTCACCCTGTCGCGACTTTCCACACGGAAAGGGCCTCCAACTCGTGGACGGCACCGCCGCCGACACCTTAACCTCCAGCTTCCATTCCTTATCCGAAAAGCTCGGCCGTCGTTTCGCCGGATCCCCATTCCGCGTCGGCCATCCCGACGCCTCCGAATTTCGCCAAAAGAAAATGAAAACCTCGCCCTCTTCTCTACCTCTCAGTCATAATCCTAATCGAAGGCCGGATGCCCCCACCCCGCCTCCCGTCCAGCGCCCCCCTCATTAACACCCAAGCTTTAGCAGGGTGCCGCCAAACGCCCGCA
>JAQGOX010000299.1 GCA_028293365.1 Verrucomicrobiales bacterium
CTCGTTTTTCCTTCGGCAAAAGGATAAACGCAAGGGCCAGATTTGAAGCGCTTTTGCGCGTGATCGTCTCGCTGACTTGCATGTCAGGACTCGGGGGTGGTTTCCGCTCGATTCGCAGCAGTGGGTAATCCGCCGGTATCTGCCAAACTGGGATTACGGCCACGGTGTTCGCGACGTCGGCGTTTCTTGCGCTTCCGTTTGGAGGAAGTCCTCTCGGCTTCGACCTTCGCCGGAGCGGTGCGTACTGTCACATCTTTCGGTTTTCTAATGAAGATAGCCCAAACCAAAAGCCCGATCGCTATGGCAACGCCAATTCCCACCAGAATTAGGACATCCGATAATAACAAACCAGGGAGTTTGCCTGGCTCGCCTGGGATAGGAAAATCTGCAGTCATCGTTCCTACTTAGCGCTTTCTTTGGCGCTCACGAGGCTGGGTTCATCATCCACACCGGTCGTAATGTTCAGGCGCTGCATGCGATATCTCAGAGCATGGCGGCTGATTTTGAGCTGCTCCGCCGTTCGGGTCAGGCTGTAGTGGTTCTGTTCGAGCGTGGATGTTATCAGGTCCCGCTCAAATGCAGCCATCGCATCGTCGAGCGATTTTATTCCAGGCAAAGGGCTCGGTTCCCCTTTCCGCAAACGCGTTTCCAGCGCGAAATCAGGCAGGTTACCCGGCTGAATTTCGTCAGTTGTTTCAAGAATGACCGCTCGTTCAATCACATTTCTTAATTCCCGAACGTTACCCGGCCAATGATGCGCCAGCAATTGTTGCTGCGCCGCCTTCGAAAAGCCGCGGATTTGCCGCGTCATCGACATGCTAAAATACTTTAGAAAGTGCTCGGCGAGCAATATTATATCTTCGCCTCGTTCGCGTAAAGGCGGAGGACGAAATTGCACGACGTTGAGTCGATGATAAAGGTCTTCACGAAACTGGTTTTGCCGAATGGCGTCGATGATGTCGCGATTCGTTGCCGCAATCAGTCGGACATCGACCCTTAGCTCGAGATTTCCTCCCACGCGCGTAAAGGTCCCATCTTCCAGAAAGCGAAGCAGCTTAGCCTGGAGCGGACGGCTCATATCGCCAATTTCATCCAGGAAAATGGTTCCCCCATCGGCTTCCTCCACCCGACCATTCTTTTGCCGGAGTGCTCCGGTGAACGCGCCCTTTTCATGGCCGAACAACTCACTCTCCAGCAATTGTTCCGGAATCGCTGCGCAATTAATGCGCACGTAATTGGCCGCTCGACGGCGGCTTAAACTGTGCAAAGCGCCCGCGACCAGTTCCTTGCCGGTGCCGCTTTCACCGAGAATAAGGACTGTGGCATGGGTTGGCGCCACAGTTTGGATGAGCTGCCGCAGTTCTTCGATCTTCGGAGACTTGCCGATTAACTGCTCAATGCGATACGCCTCCCCTGCCCTCGCTTTGAGCGCCGCGTTTTCGGAAAGGAGTTGGTGACGCTCCGCGCAACGCCCCACGGCGTGCAGCAATTCCTCAGGCGCAAATGGCTTCGCCAGATAATCGATCGCGCCCGCCTTGATGGCTTCGACCGCAAGTTTCGGGGTCGCATACGCCGTAATCATCAAAATCGGCAGATGAGGCCACCTTCCGCGCACCTGGGTGAGAAATTCGTAACCACTCATCCCGGATAATCGGGCGTCTGTGATCACCATGAAGAATTCCTCCTCCGCCAGAAGCTTGAGAGCCTGTTCGGCGGATTCGGCGGCACGGTATTGGTAGCCTTCGCCGCTCATGATGGCTTCGAGCGATAGGCGCATGTTCTTCTCGTCGTCAACGACGAGCAATGGTGGCAAGGTTCCTGTCATTTACGGATATTGATGGCGGTTCTAGCAGGCAAGGTTACCGTAAAGCGAGTCCCTTTTCCAACTTCTGATTCGACTTCAACGGATCCGTTGTAAAGTTCGGTGTTGTGTTTGACGATTGCAAGACCAAGGCCGGTCCCGCGCTCTTTGGTTGTGAAGTAGGGTTCAAAAATTTTCGGCAGCTTTTCGGCCGGTATTCCCGGCCCGTTATCTTCAAGGTAAACCACGATCGAAAAATTTTCTCCATATCTTGTTCTCACCAGGATACTCCCAACACCATTCATCGCTTCACGCGCATTTTGCAAAAGGTTTACAAAGACTTCTGAAAGGTGCCCTCGTTGCGCTAAAATAGGGGGAAGCGCCGCGGCATACTCGCGCTGAATATCGACATCGTATTTCGCACCTGGCGGAAACACCTGGTAAATCGCGCGGTCAAGTTCCTCCGTGATTTCGAGACGTTCAACTTTTCCTTCCGTCAAACGTGCGTAGCCCATGAGTTCCGTCAGAATTCGATCAGATCGTTCCACCTCTTCCCGAATGATCTGTATCTGCTGGGTCGCCGGCCTTCCTTCTCTAACGGTTTTTTGGAGGGTGAATGCGGCATTATTAATGATTCCGAGGGGGTTTTTCAACTGGTGGGCGATTTCCGCCGCGAGCCGGCCGGTTGCCTGCAGTTGCTCCTGGCGCAATGCAAATTCATGTGCTTCTGCCTGGGCCAGGCGCTGGCGTTCGAACAGCACCTGCACTCCATAACAACAGATTGTAATCAGGATCAGAAGCGTTAAACGCAATAAAACCGGTTCCGCCACGGTATCCTGCGGCCCTTGCTGAATGGCAAACAGCGTTATCGGATCGAGCAATCGAGATTCCCAATTCAAGACTACAATGTTCATTACCCCCGCCAAAACGTAAAAGGAACTTATGACGAAATTCAAAATGATCTGCCTCCCGGCCACCGGCACGCTGACTGCTGTGCGGATAATCAACCCGAGAAATACCCAGTAGAGAAAGCTATCGAACCCTCCGGTGACCATCGTTAATGCACCCAGGAACAGGCCGTCGAACCATGCGTTGTTGAACACGATTAATCGGAGGGTCCTCAACGAGAACTGACGCGTTCCAAGCAGAAGGAATGCCACGCCTGCATTGATCGCGACATAGACGAGAAAAAACAACCGCACGATTTCCAGGATTCTCTCCCGAGGTGGCGCCTCAATCGGTATCGCGTTCGGGTTGGCCATTGCATCGAGCCAATTCGAGAAAAACAAATAATAAAACAGAACAACTATGAACGCTCCTTTGGCGGGTAGAGCGACATTGCGCTCCATGTAATGAATACGCTCCCTCTCCTGAACTGCGTCCGGTTCTCGCAGCCCAAAAAAGCCCCGTATCTTTTCAAGGCCGCGCCAACGAGAAGACTTCATGTCAGATTCGGTGACTCCGCTTCTAAAGTTGCTTCGCCCGGGCACAGTCTAAAGCAGCATTTCTAATGCCTTCTCCGCGATCTTTTCCACTGGCCAGAGACGTCCGATACCCTCATAACCGCAGGCCAGCATTCCTTCTTCGGGTCCGATGAAGACCACACCGCGTCCTTTTAAAACCTCGACGTTTGCCTGCGTAGAGGGGTGAAGCCACATCTTTCCATTCATCGCAGGGGCAATGAGCGTTTTTGCCTGCGGATTCAATGCCAGTGCGATACAAGTCAGGGCGTCATCGGCCAACCCATGCGCCATTCTCGCAAGTGTGTGGGCGGTTGCAGGCGCGATCAGCAGGAGGTCAGCCTCATCGGCCAGTTTGATATGAGTCGGCTTCCAGCCCTCCTCTTCGTCATACAAATCAGTTACGACCGGATTGCGCGACAGTGTCTTGAACGGCAGGGGTGTGATAAAACGAAGCGCATCGGCGGTAAGAACCGCGTGGACTGCCGCACCTCCCTTGGTCAACAGACTTGTCAGATCGGCGGCTTTGTGGGCTGCGATTGACCCCGTCACCCCGAGAACGATTACCTTAGTTTGCTGGCTCATAATCCGGCAGCCGGGCGCGATTGTTACGCATTTTTTCGGCCAGGACAATCGCCTGCATCCGCCGCAAATCCTCCGCAATCGAGCTGCTTAAGATCAAAAAATCGAAGTTTTTCCACTGGCCAATCTCCTGGCGTGCGACACTTAAACGCTTCTGAATCGCGCCCGATGAGTCTTTACCACGCTTTTTGAGGCGTTGTTCCAGCACGGCAATCGATATCGGCGCTAAAAAAATGGTGATTAAAGACCGCTTTAGTTCGGCATCTTCCTCGGCCCGCGCCCGAATAGTGGCTGCCCCCTGCACGTCGATGCTTAAAAGAACGTCCTTGCCTTGTCGCATCTTTCCGAGAACCTCCGATTTCAAGGTGCCGTAGCTATTACCATAAACGGTCGCATGCTCCAAAAAATTGCCCGCCTGCACCCGCTTCAGAAAGGTTCCCGCATCGAGAAAGTAATAATCGACCCCGTCCGTTTCACCCTCTCGAGGTTCCCGAGTCGTACAGGTGATCGCTCGGACTGTATTCGGATTATTCGCAATCAATTGGTCGCACAGCGTGGTTTTACCGCCGCCGGAAGGGGCGGAAATAACAATCAACAATCCGGTTTCCGATTTAGTGGGACCGCTCATGAGGCATTTATCTTACTCGACGTTTTGAACCTGTTCCCGAAATTTCTCGAGTTCAGCTTTGAGGTGGACGACCTCACGAGAAATCAAGCTGTCGCTGCTTTTCGAACCGATCGTATTGATCTCGCGGTTCAATTCCTGCGCGAGAAAATCGAGCGTTCGTCCGACCGGTTCGTCTGATTTGACACAATCGTCGAATTGTTTGAAATGGCTTTGCAGGCGGGTCAGCTCCTCTGAAACGTCGGAACGATCCGCAAAATAAACCACTTCTTTCAGCAGGCGCTCGTCCGTGGCCGCGGGCAGTTCAAGCCCGGCGTTCTTAATTCGCTGCCGTAGCTGTTCCTGGTAGTTTTGGACCATCTTTGGGGCTTGCTTTTGAATTAACGCGACCGATTTTTTCATGGTTGCAATGCGCTTTTTCAGATCGGCAGCGAGATGAGCTCCCTCACGCTCGCGCATTCCAATCAACCCTCCAACCGCCATTTCCAGAGCCTTTGCTACCACCGGCCATAACGCTTCTGGGTCGTCCAGCTCCGCTTCCGATTTGAAGACTCCAGGCGCGCGAACCAATACTTCCAGCGTCAGTTCACCGGCCAGTTTCAAGTCCGTGCTCAACTTGCGCAATTCCCGGGCGTACGCTTTAGCCAGGGCGACGTTAATCTGCACCCCCGAGACTGAATCGTCGCCGGTATGCAATGTAACCTTTGCCGTAACTTTCCCTCGGGCCACGCGCCGGTTAACTTCCGTGCGGATTTGCGGCTCAAAAATCTCAATTTCGGCAGGTAAATAAACCGCGACTTCACTTTGTTTGCGGTTTACTGAGGTAACTTCCACCACGA
>JAQGOX010000309.1 GCA_028293365.1 Verrucomicrobiales bacterium
GCGTGGTGCTCTCTCAGCAAGCGCCAGGCTTCACTCTACGAAAAGAGCGTGCTCGAATTAGCCGAAAGACTGGATGAAATGGAAGAGGGCATCCAACGGCGCGGACTGGTGCTGGCGTTTCTGATGCGATTCAAACAAATCTGCAATCACCCGAGCCACTGGCTCGGCGATGGCGCGTTTGCGGCGGACGAAAGCGGCAAATTCACAAGACTGGCAGAACTGTGCGAAGAAATCGCCTCACGCCAGGAAAAGGTGCTGATCTTTACTCAATTCCGCGAGATGACCGAGCCACTTGCATTGCGATTACGGGAGATTTTTGGACGACCTGGCTTGATACTGCACGGCTCGACGCCGGTGAAAGAACGACAGAAGCTTGTGACTGAATTTCAATGCGACGACGGTCCACCCTTCTTCGTGCTTTCGCTGAAAGCCGGAGGTACCGGATTGACTTTGACCGCCGCAAGCCACGTGATTCATTTCGATCGCTGGTGGAATCCAGCGGTCGAGAATCAGGCGACTGACCGCGCCTTCCGCATCGGGCAGAAAAAGAACGTACTGGTACACAAATTCGTCTGCCGGGGCACGATTGAAGAACGCATTGATGCACTCATTACTGGGAAAAAAGCGCTGGCCGATTCAGTTCTCGGTGCGGAAGGTGGCACCGAGACGTTGCTCACGGAAATGTCGAACGATGAATTGCTTAAGTTCGTCGCGATTGACTTGAAGGCTGCGAGTGGAGAATGATACTCTTGTCAGAAACGCAGCGCTGAACTTTAATCGTTCAAACTTATGTCCTGGTATTCGTTCAAGCCATACGTCTCAGCCGCGGAACGCCGCCGCAAAGCTGAAGCCGCCGGCAAAAAAATGGCTTCAAAATTCGGGCGCTCGCTTGCGCCGATTGCTCTCGCAAGCACTAAAATTGCCGCGACATTCTGGGGAAAAGCCTGGTGCGATAATCTGGAATCCTATAGCGACTATGCGAGCCGCCTTCCCCGGGGACGTTCCTACGTCCGAAACGGATCCGTGATTGATCTGCAGATTACCAAAGGCAAAGTTGAGGCATTAGTTCAAGGTTCAGAACTCTACAAAATCAGCATCAAATTCAGCCCCTTGATCTCAAAGCACTGGTCCGACTTCAAAACGCGGCATTCGGGAAAGGTCACAAATCTGCTGGATTTGCTGCAGGGCCGGTTGTCGAAAGAAATCCTCTCGGAAATCACCGCTCAGGGAACTGGACTTTTTCCCCACCCAAAAGAGATCACGCTCGAATGCTCCTGTCCGGATTGGGCCGACATGTGCAAACACGTCGCCGCAGTGCTTTATGGAGTCGGCGCACGGCTGGACAACAGTCCGGAGCTTTTTTTTGCGTTGCGCGGAGTCGATATGGAGGAACTAATCAGCGCGGCGAGCGAAACTGCGACAGCGCCGGTGGCCGAAGGCGCCGCAGGTTCGGCCCTTGAAGGAGCCGATCTTGCGGATATATTTGGAGTGGAAATTGAGTCAAGTCCGACACCACCGCCTCAGGCATCAAAGACGAAAGCCTCCAAACAACGCAAACCGGTCCGGAAAAAAGCTTTACCGAAGAAACAGGCGACGAAGCCCAAAGCAAAAGCTCCCAAAAAGAAACCATCCAGTTCACCCCATAAAATGCGGTGAATTGTGCCGTTATTCCGCGGACGGTTCGGCGGCAATTCGCATAAGCATATTTTTCCACTCGGGCGCGCGATTGACCAATTTTTCGAGGAGCGGATTGGAATCAATCGGTATGGAAGCCGAATTTGATGCGCTCATTAACTCCTGCAAAGCGTACCCAGCGTATTCGATCGGAAAATCTGGAGCCCAGCCCAATGCACCATCGGAATTCGTTTTCCGTGCCGATACAATCCTTCCACTATTCCCAAACAAATTGCTTCCGCGCGTGCCACAAACCCCAACGTAACCTGTCGCTTCATGTCATCCAGAACGTCCTTTAATGATTCTTCCAGAAGCTCCTGGGCAGCCTCGGTCGGTTCCACATACCCCCAGGAATGAGCGCCCGCTCTGTCGTTCAAATCGCCGAGGTCGATATCCGTGATGGCTTGAAATACTTCGTCGGCGAGGTCTTCGTAAGTGGGGGCAAGTATGGCATTCGCTGCCAATACTTCGGCCTTCTCTTGCAGCTCCGGATGCATTCTTAACAAATCATCCAGGACTGTTTTTGCCTCGTCCGGAGTAAGGGTGGCGATCGAGCATCTCTCGATCGAGCGGCTTTTTCCTTTTGCTTGTCCATCCTTCTTCTTTACGGGTCGCGACATATGCATACTTACTTTTAACGAAAAGGATTCGTTCGTTTCGCCGAGATTACGATTTCTACACCGTCTTCAGTCCTTTCGGGCCGTCCTGCTCGATGATCAATAGCTTCTTTCACTCCAGCGGCGGCAAACCAGTCAATATTCCATCCAACAGAGATTCGGCCTCCGGGAATTTACCCGCGCCAAACAATTGGCCGAATTGTTGCAGCTTTTGTTCAAGCCCTGGAACGGGTTTTCCCTTTGTTTCCAGCCTTTGAATTGCCCCGCGAAGCTCGTTCATTTTGATTCTGAGGCTTTGTGGTAAAGGCGGCCGCGGGGCTTCGGATCGATCTCCGAACGGATTGCCTGGAATATAGCCGTCAGTGGTCCTGGCTAATTGTTGTTCAATGGATCGCGGCCGTTTAATGGCAAAATCTCGAAGGGCAGGCGCGCGTGCGGCGATATCGCGAGCCTGAGCGGTTTCGCCAGACTCGCCTCGCGCGGAAACAGCTTTCAACTCCCGAGCGAGCGGTTCCTTGAGGAAGGATTCAATAACGGAAATTCGCTTGAGCAATTCCTGCTCTGAAAAGCAGGTCGCTGAAATCTGACTGACTATCTCCAAATACAGGGCGCGGAATTTTGGCACATTTAGCACTCGATCGATCAATTTGTATCGACCGGTGTAAGGATGAATCAAACTGAGATTCATCTGTTCGTCTGGCGAACCTCCCATCGGCCATGCTGCGAAAGAGAGGTCGAGATCCCATGGCAGATAAAGCAACTTTTTGGATTTTGCGGAAAAATAAAGGTAAAAATTCTGCGGCATCGCCAGAGGGCTATCCAAGTCCACAACCATGGCGGTAACTGCGAGGTAGCGGAGAAATTCATCGACGTCCAGGCAGCTTTCGATCTTCTCGCGAAACTCCTCTGGTTTCGATTGATCGATCAGGCGGGCCAATGCGATGAGAGCCTCGGCTTGATCTGTCGAAGCCTCTCGGACCGGTTTGTAGCGATCTATATAATCCTTCCAATCGATTCCCAGAAAATCGGGTCCGCGAACTCCTTCCGGTTTCAACAAAAGACCGTTGGCTTCACCAAAATGATCCTGCAGAAAGGAATCATCAATATCTTCGACCAGAGTAAAGAGTCCAAGCAGTTCACCATTGTACCGGCCCGGGACTGTTAGATAGACTTCCGCGAACGCTGTGCGAGGAGCGGGCACATTCGCGTCGCGATAAACGGCATAAGCAAGCGCTTCCCGGCTTTTTCCGGGATCCAGAATCCCGGCGTTCAAAGTTAATTTTTTCAAGGAACCAAACCGGCCCTTTTCTCCATAATGCACCAAATCTATCTTTAAAGATCGTTTGAGCAGACGACTCGAGGCGCCGTAAGTAAAATGACCCTTGTAACGCACCGCGATATTCGTGTAGCTGATTTTTCCGGCCGTGAGCTCGGCATGAACCCAGGGAAAATCGTTACCACCGCTTCTGTGACTATCTTTGATTGCTATCAGATTAGGATTGGGCGTCCGCTCCGATGACCGGTCGTCCGAGTCGTTCGAATGCGGCTGCATCGCGGCATAATCTTTCGCCGAGATTAGCAGGTAGAAACGGTGAAGTTTAGTCGGACCGAATATTTCGGCGCCGGTTGGTTTCGAAATATTCTCGGCTGCGAAAGATGCAAAGAATGCGGCGAAGAAGTTTAGAGATACTGCGAGTAAAACGATTCCAGATTTCACGCGAAGTTTCGCAAAGATCTGTGGCTTAAACATTGTCGCAGGATAGGCAAAACTTTGAGTAACACAACCAAAGCTTGAACGCTCCGCAAGGGAGCAGGGGTCATTCTGAATTTTACTCTATTTAACGATAATCGATGAACTGCTTGTGTATCCTGCTCTCTTTGTCACATTTAGATTCATGGAACGAATTGAAGCCATTCAAAAAATCCGCGAGCAGACGAATCAGATTGCTTCCAATGTAACCGCTATCCATCCGCTGGTCCCGGGATTGGCAGACTCGGTGGCACAAGGAGAATTGTTGAAGGCGCTTTATGAACTGACGAAGAACGTTGAGGTGATCAAAAAGCATCTGCTCAAACTGGAGAAACGGGACGGATCGACGGATCTTTGAGCAAGTGGTTAGAGACTCAAGTGGCCTAAAGCGAGAAGGCCATAGAAAGTGTATTCAGCGTCGAGGTGATCGTCGGCCCAATGACCATGGAATCCGCCTCGGGCGTCCCAAAGAGAATCGAGGAAATCGAGGCAGCGCTCGTGGATTCCGCTCGGAAGACGGCGATCCATTGCGGCGAGGGCATGCAGCGTTGTGGCAGTGGATAAAAGGTCGGGCATCGGTGCGCCCGGGACTGCCAGAAATCCGCCTTGTTCGTGGGCTTGCGCAAGGAGCCAGTTACCGACAGTGGCATTCACTGGGAAGCCGAGATGGCGGATGATGGTGACTGCGCCCGCCGTGGCGTTTGTGGCTCCTATTGGCGCGCCTGGGACATTACTCCAGGCACCGTCGGGCGATTCGAGGCGTTTTAGACTTTGAATTAATTTCAGCGGATGCGGCGGCGTTTGGCCAAGGTCTTCATAGGCTCCGAGCGCGACGAATGCTCCATAAGCAGTGCCGTGACTTAGTTTTATATTGCCGTCGTAACCGCCATCGGGTCGGCGAAACGTTTCGATGCGCGCGAGGATTTTCCCCACGTGGTCAGGCTGCATTCGTTCTTTTCCAACAACCGCCCAGCAACGGGCGAGCGCGGATAAGTGGACAAAATCGAGCGTCCCACCGTCGCCATGGGTGAGAAGAAAGGACTCGACTTGATCGCGCGGAACCGCGGCATCCACCGCCTGCAAACCGGCTAGAGCAAATATGGTGTAATAGAGGTCGGGTCTTCCGTCGCGATCGAGACCGGCTCCATCGGCTGAAATCTGACTTTCGAAGAATCCCCGAACGAGGTCCATTGAATCGCCCAGCAAACGCGGAGCCAGACGCGCAACCTGGAGGAGTTGGAGTCGGACGCTCACGACACAAGTCGCTCAACGAGCATCGTGTTACTTCGCGGCGATGATATCGGCATCTGCCAACGTATCGATGCTCCGCAACCTGTTGCCGGCGTTTTGCATTTCCTGTTCTTTGCACCAGCCTTTGATTTCCACGTCGTTGAAAATCTTGCCGAGGACGCGGCGGAGCAATCCTTTGAGGTTGGGGTTTTCCAGGTCGCGCAAACACCGAATTGCTTCTTCCTTGTAGGTTTCAAGCAAGGTGCGGGCGCGGGTATCGGCGCCAAGTTCTATATAGAGTGATTCGACAGAGACTGTGGTTACTCCTTCAGGGATTTGACGTTGCCACAATGAGGCGAGCAGTTCTTTTTGCGCATCTTTCGCTTTGTCGTGTGCGATGGCGAGCAGCAGGCTGGGACGCAACCCAGCGATATCATTGGTTTCACCGGTTGAACCGAGATCACTGAGATCGTCACGGATCTGATAAGCGATTCCAAGGGCTTCACTATAGACCGTAAGAACGTCTTCCACTTCCTCGTGCGTTTCGATGCCGGCGTAGAGTGCGCCAAGGCGCAGTGCGACTTCGAAAGCCGGAGCGGTCTTTCTGCGGAAAATGTCGAGAACCTGATGCTGGGTGAGCGATTGGGGAGAACGCATCCAGCAAAGCTCCGCCCCCTGCCCTCTGCAAAGTTCCCGTTGTCCCACAGCGGCAACCCGGATCATTTCGGCTTTCTGCTCGGCGGTCACTTTGCAGGCAGCAATGAGGCGATAGCCTTCGCCGATCAGCAGATCGCCGACATTGAGCGCCAGGGCGACGCCGTATTCTTCGTGGAGCGTTTTTTCTCCATACCGTTGCGCATCGTTATCTTCAATATCATCATGAATCAACGACGCTTTGTGAAAGCATTCGATGGCCACGGCAATTTTTTTGAGATCGTCAGGCAAAGGCCCGCCAGCTTCGGTGCGCAACGCCTGGAACGCGGCGACTGTGAGAAATGGACGCCAGCGCTTTCCGGCACGCATAAGCCATTCGCGGCCAATGTTTTCGGTTTGGCCTTCTGCATTTCCCATGATTCGGTCGAGCGATCCGGGAGCGAACCAAAAATCGACTTCATCCCGCAAGGCGCTCAGATCCAAGCGGCGGGTTTTGTCATCACTCGTGAGATGGATATATTCCCAGACCCAATCGAGATCGACGGTCGTGTCAATGCAATCATCCTGCAGCAAGGGAACGGCGAC
>JAQGOX010000328.1 GCA_028293365.1 Verrucomicrobiales bacterium
GGGAATGTCGCATCCATTCCATGCGCACCCCACTCGGGAAGAGATTATCTATGTGATCTCCGGACAGGCGGAGCAATGGGTCGGCCAGGATTATCGCATTCTGAAGGCTGGAGAAATGGCATTCATCCCCAAGGGTGAAGTGCACGGCACCTACAATCCGTTCTCTGAAATGCTGGTGTTCCTTGCAATTCTAGCACCGGCTAACGCGGCAGAACCGGACATGGTTGATCGGTCAGGAGAAGAACCATGGGCGTCGATTCGCCAAAATAGAGCGTCTAAAGTTTGATCCCGGTCATTCGCAAACGTTCAGCGGCGGATTTAAAGCACCATGTTCCGAATGACGTCGTTAGCGTGCAGATGGCGGCCCGCGTACATCATGGTGCCTTCCACAAACTTGGCAGCGCCGCACTGGAAACAATGAAATACTTGAACCAGATCACGGTACCAGTTGGGAAACCGCCCGGTAAACTTTAGCTCGAGAATCACGAGATCTTCGGTGCAAACAAATGGTTTCTCCATTTTAGTTGTCAACACTCCCTCGAATCGTGGTTGAACGCGCACAGCGCGATCCATCGTGATGCGGAATTCGTTATTGAAGCTGCTGACATACGCTTCGCGAAGGTAGGCGACATGCATCTTCGGCTGCGCATTGAGATTTAGCATCAACCGCATGAATTCATCGAGTGCATGCAACTCCTCTGCAGAACGGGTTACGATAAGCTCGTGGGGGGGAAAGTGGCCTGCCAGAATGTGCTTCAGTGCGTCACGCTTGACCCCGCAACGTTCCTTCAGAATGACATCTTTCATCCGCCGTTTGATCTCAAAGAACACGGGAACGCCGGGATGATCGGTGTAATAACGAATCCGTAATTTGTATCGGTTCTTGTCGCCGTTGACCGTGCGCCAGTAAATTTTCCAATCATCTGAATCGAGATAAAGGCTGTGGACTGGATAAGAAATATTTGGCTGGCCTACGCCATATTCGTCCAGATCAAGATGCTGTTGGACAAAGTCTCGGACCCGCAACGCCACGTCATTCGGAATGATATATTTCAGCTCAAACCGCGACGCCATCAATGTATGATCCTGGCTCATAGGGGACGCGCAAAATATGGGCGCCTTCGAAGCAATTGCAAAGGGCTTAAATACGTTTCAAGCGCGGCCCGTTCGGAGTATCTTCGACAAGCCAGCCTTTTGCCTTCAGGTCGGCGCGAATCTCGTCGGCGCGCTTGAAGTTTTTTTCTTTCTTGGCAGCCTGGCGAGCCTCAAGTAGCGCCGTTATTTCTGCCGGTATTTCCTCCGCAGCACCTGAAACAGACGCCAGCGCGAAAACGGAATCCATTCGTTTCCAGGTTGCCAAAGCGGATGCGGCAAGAGCCGGGGTCATCGTTCCCGCGGCAACCATTCGATTCTTTTCCCGGACCCATTCGAAAATCCCGCCCCAGGCGGCAGAAACATTGAGATCCTGGTCCATCGAATGAGTGAAACGGTCGATGGTCTCAGTCTCCACCGCCCCGGTTTGCGGGCCAGCAATCTCCCCGAGTTTGCCAATCAATTCATCGATACGGGCAAGAGCTGTTCGCGCCCCGTTTAAGCCCTCGATTGTAAAATTGAATGACTCCCGGTAATGAGCGGAGAGCAAAAGAAAACGAATTTCCCGACCTGAAGATCCTTTGCTGATCAGATCGCGCAGCGTGAAAAAGTTGCCGAGCGATTTTGCCATCTTTTTGCCCTCGACGAGCAAATGTGCGCCATGCATCCAATATTTTACGAATCGATGCCCGTGCGTCTGGAGCCCGGCGCCTTCGCTCTGGGCAATTTCATCTTCGTGGTGGGGAAAGACCAGATCCTCGCCGCCAAGATGCAAATCGAAGCTCGGTCCGAGCAATTCCATGCTCATGGCACTGCATTCGATATGCCAACCGGGACGTCCCTCACCCCATGGACTTGGCCAAAATACGGCTCCGTCCCCGGGCATCCGGGCTTTCCACAATGCGAAATCGGCGATCGATTCCTTGGCGTACTCATCGGTACTAACGCGTTCGCCGGCGCGCATTTCTTCGAAGTTTAAGTTTAAAAGCTGGCCGTATTTCGCGCCGGAAGCCCGATATTTCTCGATGCTGAAATAAACCGATCCATCCGGACTGCGATAAGCAATCCCCTTCTCCATCAGGGTTCCGATCAACTTGACGATCCCGGAGATATGATCCGTGGCGTGAGGGAGCAAATGCGGTCGGGCGCACAAGAGCGAATCGAAATCGGTGAGAAAGGCGGCTTCGTACTCGCCGGTATACGATTTTAGATCCCGGCCGGTGGTTCGGACCGCGGCAATTATCTTATCTTCCACGTCAGTGATATTCATGGCGTGGATAACCTCGAATCCTTTGAATTCAAGATAACGCCGCATCAGATCGGTAAAGACGAATGTGCGGAAGTTTCCGATGTGCGCGAAATTATGGACAGTCGGTCCGCAACAATACATGCGAACCGAGCGGCCAGTTGGATCCAGAGGAATGAATTCCTCAATCGAGCGGGAGAGAGTATTGAATATTTTCAATGACATCCGTAAGGCGGAAAAGCGTAAAGCCGCTCTCGCGAAAGTCAAACTCGGGTCGCGAAATCAACCCTCGAGTATCCCATCAGTCCGGCTCCCGCTACAGGGCGTAGGTTTGAATATTTAAAACAGACTGGAGATCTCTTCGGAAAACGTCTCCCTAAATTGAACTTTCGCGCTTTGGAAATAAAAAACGCGGCTGATCTCGACGACCAGCCGCGTTGACGAATAATCGAAATTAGTATGAAGCTTGAACGCCTTTGACAGAGCGCTTCTTCATCCACGGCATCATGGAGCGGAGGCGTTCGCCGACTTTTTCGATCGAATGCTTTTCGCCTGCTTTTAATAGTGCGTTATATTTTTTGTAGCCACCCTGGTATTCAGCAATCCAACCTTTGGCGAATTTGCCGGTCTGGATATCTTTGAGCGCCTGTTTCATGCGCTTCTTTACTCCGGCATCAATGATCTTCGGCCCGACACTGACATCACCCCACTTGGCGGTTTCAGAGATCGAGAAGCGCATACCGCTCACGCCTGCTTCGTTCATCAGGTCGACGATCAGTTTCAGCTCGTGCAGACACTCGAAATAGGCCATTTCCGGCTGATAACCAGCTTCAACAAGGGTTTCATATCCAGCGAGAACAAGCGCGGAAAGGCCGCCACAAAGAACAGTTTGTTCACCAAATAAATCAGTTTCTGTCTCCTCCTTGAACGTGGTCTCGAGAACCCCTGCGCGTGTGCCACCGATGCCCTTGGCCCATGCCAGAGCAACTTTCTTCGCCTGCTTGCTGGGGTTTTGATAAATCGCGATCAGCGCCGGAACCCCTTTTCCTTCAGTATATTGGCGGCGCACGATATGGCCCGGACCCTTGGGGGCGACCAGAATAACGTCCACTTCTTTCGGCGGAACAACAGTTTTGAAATGAATCGCGAAACCGTGAGAGAAGAGCAACGTCTTGCCCTTGGTCAGATTGGGTGCGATATCCTTCAGGTAAGCGGCGGCTTGTTTAGTATCAGGCAGCGCGATGAAGATAACGTCTGCGCGTTTGACCGCTTCCGCTGTCGGATACACTTCGAATCCTTTTTCTTTCGCGACAGCGGCCGACTTGCTCCCCTCATAGAGACCAATAATAACGTTCAAACCGCTCTCTTTGAGGTTGAGCGCATGAGCGTGGCCCTGGGAGCCGAATCCAAGCACTGCAAGGGTTTTACCCTTGAGTACGTTCAAGTCAGCGTCTTTATCCGAATAAACTTTTGCAGGCATGTGTAGTATTTGTTTTGTTAAATTTCTTTTTACTTGCGGGGCAACGCGATTTTACCGCTTCTGGTCAATTCGGTAACGCCGAAGCTTTTCATCAGTTCGAGGAATTTCTCGACTTTGCTTTCATTCCCGGTGATTTCGATCGTCAGGGTCTTGGGTTGCACATCCACGATCTTGGCACGGAAAATATCAGTGATTTGCATCACTTCGGCACGTGACTTGGAATCAACCGCCACTTTTACGAGCACCAATTCGCGATCGACATATTCGCCTTCACGAAAGTCGCGAACCTCCAGGACATCCACCAACTTGTTGAGCTGTTTAACGATTTGCTCAACCGTCGCGTCATCACCACGTGTGACAATTGTCATTCGCGAGGTGCCCGCATCCTGCGTTGGGCCAACATTGAGCGTGTCGATGTTGTAGCCGCGCCCGCTAAAAAGGCCAGCCACGCGCGTGAGCACGCCGAACTTATTTTCCACCAGCACCGAGATAGTATGTCGCATAATCTGAATTGTGTTTCCGGTTGCTTGTCACCGCTCGCGCGAGCCTCCGAAACCATGGCTCGCTAAAATCAAAAACCCGCATCCTCTTCGGAACTGCGGGGCGACCTGCGAGCGTCCAATCGAAGCCTCAGGCCGCGTCAGTCTTTTACGACGACGCGTACTACCTGCAATGCTTCGATTGCGTAATTCATTGGGCGGCGAACCTAACAACGACGCGCCCGAGGGTCAACAAGGTTTTTTACAGAAAAGAAAAACCCCTCGCTCTGCGAGTTCGCAAAACGAGGGGTTCGCGGATTTATCGAGTCCTATTTACGCAAACGATAGAACTGGGCGGTTCCTGCACCAGGAAAGGTCACGGAGTTGTTTGCGACCCCGGATACAGGCGTCCAAACCGGCGATCCCAGGCTTGGCGTGGTTTCAAGAATGTATCCGGCCGAAGCTGCCGGCCATGATATCGTCAAATTGCTGCCACTTCGCGTAATCGTCAGAGAGACGGGCAACTCTTCGACAACTGGCGCCTCCGTGAGCACAGGAATACCACCCGCTGATGGCCCCCCGAGCGCAACGAGTTCGGCGTCGCTCAGTTTTGTCGAGCGGACTTGAATACTATTGATATAAGTATCGGTCATATCGTCGCCATCACCGTCAGCGATCAATAGCACCGTGTGCTGCCAGGACCGGCGAGGCAGATCTTTTCCAGGCTGCACCCAGTTATCCTGCTTGATTCCGTCCACAAACTTCGTGATGACTGGCGGATTGGCAGCCATATCGGCAGCCAGCGCGATCCGGTGCCACGTACCCGAAGTTGCTGTGCCCAGGGAGACGTATCCACCAGCTCCCTGGCCGATGTCGTTACCCTGCCAGAAGATGCTTCCGTCCGTGGTGTTGTTTGTATTCTGGCAGTTGAACAAGGTCGTCGTTCCGCCATTTTTATAGATATCAAAGATGATCGTGTATTGATTCACCAATTGACCGCCACCATTCGGTGGAATTTGGTGGTCCATGATGTAACCGATGTTTTTGCTGTTTCCGCCGGTTTTGCGCAATAGGATATGGGCAGGTGTTCCATCGATATCGGGGACACCCAGTTCGGTAGTGGTTCCAAATGTTGAATTCGCAACGGATTCCCCACTCGTTCCATCAAAATAGAGCAAGTCCTTGCCGATCGTGGCCGAGAGATCGCCCGCATCAAAATCCCACTGACCGGTCACGGTCGTTACTGGTGTTGCAATCGGGATGCCGCCGCTCGTCGGTTTGCCAAGTGCGACCAGTTGAGCATCGGTCATTTTCACCGAGCTGACCTGGATGCTGCTGACATAGGTATCAGTCACGTCATCCCCGTCGCCGTCCGCCAGCAAAAGAACCGTGTGCTGCCAGGAACGGCGCGGCAAATCCTTGCCGGGCTGCACCCAATCCTGCTGTTTGATACCATCAACAAACTTCGTGATCACCGGTGGATTGGCTCCCATATCTGCGGCCAGAGCAATGCGGTGCCAAACGCCTGAGGTAGCCGTACCTTTGGAGACGTACCCACCGGCTCCCTGTCCGATATCATTCCCCTGCCAGAAGATGCTGCCATCGGTGGTGTTATTCGTGTTCTGACAGTTGAACAAGGTAGCCGTTCCGCCTGCTTTGTAGGTATCGAAAATGATCGTGTACTGATTTACCAGTTGGCCGCCCCCATTCGGAGAAATCAGGTGGTCCATGATATAACCAATATTCCGGCTGTTTCCGCCGAGCTTGCGCAACATGATCTTTCGATCGGAACCATCGATCTCCGGAACGCCCAGCACGCTCGTCGTGCCATAAACTGTATTCGCAAACGACTCGCCAGCCGTGCCATCAAAATACTGAAGGTCCTTGCCGACCGAAGCCGATAGATCGCCGAACTGGAAGTCCCACTGACCGGTCACATGCGTTTCGGGAATGACCTGTGGGATTTTCGCCGCAGTCGGCTTGCCGAGGACCGCGAGTTGAGCATCACTCAGCTTTCCATTTCGAACCTGGACGCTGCTCACATAAGTGTCCGCCATATCGTCTCCGTCACCATCGGCGAATAAGAGGACCGTATGCTGCCAGGAACGCCGTGGAAGATCCAACCCGGGCTGGACCCAATCCTGTTGCTTAATTCCATCGACGAACTTCGTAATTACTGGCGGCGTTGCCCCCATATCAGCCGCAAGCGCAATACGATGCCAGACTCCGGAGGTAGCAGTGCCTTTGGTGACATATCCACCTGCTCCCTGACCAATATCATTATTCTGCCAGAAAATACTGCCGTCGGTGGTGTTATTCGTGGTCTGTGAATTGAATAACGTCGTGGTGCCTCCGGCTTTGTAAACATCAAATATGATGGTGTACTGATTCACTAACTGACCACCCCCATTTGGAGCGATCTGGTGATCCATGATATAGCCAATGTTTTTGCTATTCCCGCCGATCTTCCGCAACATCACTTTCGTGGGCACACCGCCAATATCGGGTATGCCGAACGAAGTGGTTGTCCCAAAAACTGTGTTGGCTACGGATTCACCGGCAGTACCATCGAAATATTTCAAGTCTTTACCGACCGTAGCGGTCAAATCGCCGTTGAAATCCCATTGACCGGTAACTTGAGCTTGCGTCGAGCCGCTTACGACAATCGTGAACGACCAATTATTCGTAAAGGATTTCGGTGAAGCGCCATTATCGGAATAAACCAACTGCACATCATTCGTTGCAGTGGTTCGGCTGGCGTTCGGATTGTACAAAACGGTGGTAAAGTTGCCGTTCGTGGAAATAGCCGGAGTGACTTGCGCACCATTTAGGAAGAGCTTGATTGAACTCTTGTTCACCGCCAGGTCGTCGTTTCCAATCACCGCGATAATCGGTGTCGTAGCCGCCACGCCCTGGCCACCTGGAAGAGGACTAACCTCGGCGACGTACGGCTCTCTCGGAACAGTGCTTGCACGGTACGCTTTAATTGACCGTGCGTCGCTCGGATCATTAATGAGTATCCGCTGGCCGTTCGTGGGGTCCACGGAATACCACGCCAGGGTCGCGCCGGAAAAATTCTTCCAGTGCACCAGGCGGAATGGATAAACCCCGGTTACAGGAGCCAAAAAGGTAAACTCGTTGGTATTTTCGCGATCGTTGAAATTATCTCCTGTGCGCTGGAACTGCCCAACCACTGTGGAAAATTGATCCCGAGGATTCACCCCACTCGACAACACATAACCATTGTCACCACCAAATCCGAAATCGGTCCGGTCAATCGCGACATCCACTCCAAACACATGAACACCAGCAGTCAACGCTAAATAGGTGAGCGTTTCATCGGCAAAGTTGTCGTTATTATCGGCTCCAGTCACAGGGTCCGTGCCCGGAATTCCAGGAAATGCAGCCACCAGGAAATCAGGGAACTTCTTTAGAGGACTTCCATCGAGATCAAACGAAATGACATCATCGATCGAAAAACTTCCATCCGAATTCGGTCCTGGAGTTGCGGAATTGGCAAAAACCACTCCGTTAGTGTCAGTCAAGGTTCCATCCAATTGTTCGATGGCCCGCACATAATTGTTCAATACGTTGTTAT
>JAQGOX010000356.1 GCA_028293365.1 Verrucomicrobiales bacterium
GTGGAGCAGAATACTGCGGCCTATGCGGCAGGTTTGCGCGAAGGTGATGTCATTGAAGAAGTAAATCGCCAACCGCTGACAGATGCGGAACAGGCAGTCGCATTGAGTGAGAAACTGAAAGATGAAAAATCAATCCTTTTGAGGATTTGGAGTAAGGGCGGAAGCCATTACCTGGTCGTCGATGAGAGTAAAGTAGGATAAACTCTCGGAGATGGTGCCCCGGACGCGCAAGCGTCCGGGGCACTTTTTTTAAACCGCTCAGGCTCGACAATGGAGGAGATCGAATGGATAAGAATGTAATGCGGGTGCTCGTAGTCGAAGATGATTCTAAAATCGCCTCTTTCGTCGTCAAGGGTCTGAAGCAGAATGGATTCGCCGTGGACCATTGTGCAGATGGAGAAACCGGTTTGATCCACGCGACAACCACACCCTACGATGTCGCGATTGTCGATGTCATGCTGCCAAAGCTCGACGGCTTGAATTTAGTGCGCCAATTGCGAGGCAGAGCGATCTCCACTCCCGTAATTATCCTGAGCGCCAAAGCCTCCGTTGAGGACCGGGTGCGCGGACTCGAAGCGGGAGCCGACGATTATCTTACCAAACCTTTTTCCTTCTCAGAATTATTGGCGCGAGTGCAGGCTCTCATTCGCCGTGCGACTAAAGCCACCGAACCAACCAAACTCACCGTAGGCGGCCTTTCGATGGACCTTCTGGCTCGTCAGGTTACCCGTGATAGTCAAACCATTGATTTGCAGTCCCGCGAGTTCGCATTGCTCGAGTACCTGATGCGGAATGCGGGACGGGTCGTTACCAAAACGATGGTCCTGGAGCATATTTGGGATTATAGTTTCGATCCGCAAACGAACGTGGTTGATGTCCTGGTGCATCGCCTCCGCAATAAGGTGGACAAGGATTTCCCTGTAAAACTGCTCCACACCGTCCGCGGCGCAGGCTATGTCCTTAAAAATCCTTAAGCATTTCAGCCGGTCATTCAGCTTCCGGCTGAATTTGTGGTACGCTTCGATTTTCAGCGTTAGCGCTCTTGCCCTGTTCGCGTTTCTCTATTTCCGGGTCGCCGCCGGGATCGAGCACAAGGATCGCGAAATTCTGGACGCGCGGGTGAAAGAATATTCAGCCATTTACCAAACTGCCGGCGTGCAAGGTCTCCGAGCCTGGCTTTCACGCGCGGAGGAAACACAACGGCAACGCTCGCTGTTCGTTCGGGTACTGAATCGGTTCGATGACGTTGCCTTCATGACGGTGCCCGACCAATGGGTCGAACTCAGAACCAGAGGCTATGATTTGCTGGGAAATCGCCGTCTATCCGCCTGGATTCGTGTTCCCCGGGATGAAGAGCGGGATTTTACCGTCGCGACCACTCCTCTTTTCGATGGCTCTGTCCTCCAGGTCGGCCGCAGCACCAACAGCCGCGAAACGTTACTTTATCCCATGCGCCGCGTCTTTTTCACGGTCATGATTCCGATGCTCCTGCTTGGAATTGCGGGCGGCGCCTTGTTCGCGCACCGAGCAATGCAACCGGTTCGTGAAATTGTTGGAACAGCACAGTCGATCATCGCCACCGGTAGACTCGAAGCCCGCGTTCCGGTTCGCAACACGGAAGACGAACTTGATGATCTCGCAAAACTATTTAATCGTCTTCTCGACACCAACCACGCCCTGATTAAGAGCATGCGCGAATCCCTCGATAACGTCGCTCACGACCTGCGCACTCCCCTCACCCGCCTTCGCTCGGTCGCCGAATCGGCACTACAGGACCGCGCCGACGATCCGCGTTCGGCCGAGGCCCTTGCCGATTGTATCGAAGAAGCCGACCGTGTCCAAACCATCCTTGCAACACTGATGGATGTAGCCGAAGCCGAAAGCGGCGCCATTAAACTCAAACGCGAGAAAACCGATATTTGCCAATTACTTCGCGACGTGGTCGAACTGTATGAATATATCGCGGAAGAAAAACAAATTGAGCTGACTTGCGATTGCGCGGAGCCTTTTGAGATACCAATCGACGCAACCCGAATGCGCCGCGTCTTCGCGAATCTCCTGGATAACGCCATCAAGTACACTCCGGCCGGCGGAAAAGTGAAATTCGTTGCTTCTCAGCACGAAACTGAAGCCCTGGTGAAACTGATCGACACTGGCATGGGCATCCCAACCGAAGAACAAAACCGTATTTGGGAGCGCCTCTTCCGCGGTGACCGCAGTCGGACCGAAAGGGGTCTCGGATTAGGCCTCAGCCTCGTGAAGGCAATTGTCGAAGCCCATGGAGGAAAGGTCACGGTCACAAGCGAAGTTGGCGAAGGTTCCACCTTCACCGTAACCCTGCCTAAAGCGACTTAAGCCAAACGTGGGTCTTGGTTGGACAAGGTTGCTCTTTCCTGGACGGCTTATCGATCAAGAAAACCTGTGTTTCTACTGCCAGGGTCCCTCCTTTCCGTCAGCGACTCATTTTACCGAGGCCCGCTTGGCAGATTATCGGTTTTGGCATCAGCTCCTTTTATTGCCAGATCATTCTTGATGGAGGAAACTCCCGGCATTTCCCTGACAATTGATCCGATCTCCCGCTTTTGATCGGCCGTTTCCACCGTCCCCGAAAGTGTGACTTCCCCATTCGCTGCCTTCACCTGAAGCTGGCGGAGCTGTTTCGGCGTCAGCACCATCGTTTTCGAGGTTGCGGACGAACTCAGCAACTGATTGTGAATCCGCCGACTCATTTGCCGGTCCTCCTGCGAATTGTCCACCGGTCTTAGAATAACATCCGGATTCGGGCTGGGCTTCCCCGATTCAGAAACTCCGCTTTTCGAGTTGCCGATGCTGCTGGTGGGTGCTGCCCCCTGTGCCTGAACCGGAGAATTCGTTTGCGCTCCACTACCAGATTGCTTTTCCTGGCCAACAATCGCAGAACTCTGGTTTCCCGGTGTGATCGGCTGATTGCGCGTTGAATCTCCATTATATCGCCCTGCTTCACCGGCGAGCCCTGCGGGACCCGAATCGGCGGGAGAAACTGCCGCACCTCTGCTTTTTCCCGACGCTCCATTTGGAATGGTATTTGTCCCTGGGCTGGCAGATCCCGGATCAAGCTGACTGGCGCGGCCGGCTTGCGTACTTGCAGGCCCACCTGCCGCTGATGGATCAAATGG
>JAQGOX010000367.1 GCA_028293365.1 Verrucomicrobiales bacterium
GAATAACGTGGCCTTGCAGGAGAACACGCTGAAAGACCTCATCTCGGATGACTTTCGCAAGTGGCACGCACTTGATGTGATCCCCGCCGAAAATCTCGTGGCCGTTCCCACGATGTTCGATTTGCAGGAAAGCTGGAAAAAGGGTCTTGTGATGCGACCTGATTACATTCAAGCGCAATTGGATGTTAAGCGCGGTGATATCAATATAAAATACAGCAAAAACCAGCTTTTTCCGGCCCTCGATTTGATCGGCCAGTATGGTTACACGGGCCAGGCAAACGAATATCGCCAGGCCTTCGGAAATATCAGCGATCAATCCAATCCGTTTTGGGCGGGTGGTGCCTCTCTCAGCTATCCTCTAGGGAACCGCGCGGCGCGCTACAATTACAAATCAGCGAAAGCGCAACGAGAACAGGCTCAACTGCTCCTGAAACAGAAAGAGCAACAAATCATGGTCGAAATCGACAACGCCATGAAACAGGCACTGAGCGATTTCAGCCGCATCTCTGCAACGCATGAAGCGCGCGTCTATGCTGAAGATGCGTTAAGGGCGGAGGAGAAAAAACTTGAGAATGGCAAGAGCACGAATTTTCAAGTGCTGCAATTACAGCGCGACCTGACACAACGGCGCGTTGATGAAATCCGCGCGCTCGCGGATTACAATAACGATCTCGCGCAACTGGCCTTCCGTGAAGGGAACAACCTGGAACGGCATAATCTCGGTTTGGAGATTCGATAGTTTGCAGAGGCGGGGACCGGAATTCTTTATCGACTCCTGAATAAATCGCGGTTCCGTTAAAAAAGCTGTGGAGTGCTCCTGCACTCCAAGCCGCTGGCGCCACTACAAAGCCGGCTTCCGCGATTGCGAATCCAACTACTCTGACGGCGATGGCTCTTTTTTGCGCGTGAACGTGTGGGTGGAATGGCCGTAAAAAACTTCGGCCGCTTCCATCAATGTTTCCGAAAGCGTGGGATGCGGATGAACTGTTTTGGCGAGGTCGCTCACGCTCGCGCCCATTTCAATCGCAAGGACGGCTTCGGCAATCAATTCCCCGGCACCCGCCCCGACGATGCCCACGCCGAGCACTCGTTCGGTTTGGGGATCGGCGATGATTTTGGTCAGACCATCGGTACGATCGAAACTCAACGCGCGACCTGAAGCGGACCAGGGAAACTTCGCCACTGAAACCTGGATGTCCTTCACCCGAGCCTCGGCTTCGGTTAAGCCTGCCCATGCCACTTCAGGGTCCGTGAATACCACTGCAGGAATAATGACGTTTTCAAAAGCAACATTTTCTCCGAGGATCGTCCCGACCGCCACGCGAGCTTCTTTGCTGGCCTTATGCGCCAGCATCAATCCGCCCACGACATCACCGATGGCGTAGATATTTGGAACGTTGGTCTGTTGCTGGAGATTTACTTTGATGAATCCCTTTTCATCACGCTCGATTTTCGCGTTCTCGATTCCGAAATCGGCGCAATTGGGCGCGCGGCCAACTGAAACAAGAACGCGGTCATACAATTCTTCTTTTTGCTTCCCATCGGTTTCGCTGACCACCTTAATCTGTTTGCCCGTGGTGGACATTTTCAAAACCTTGGTTTTGACGCGAACCTCACGGAAATTCTTTTCGGCGTATTTGATTACCGGCCGGGCCAGATCAGCGTCCGCGCCTGCGAGAATTGAATCCAATGCTTCGACGACGACCACCTTGCTTCCGAGAGTTGCGTAAACCGTCCCAAGCTCCATTCCGATGTATCCGCCGCCAACCACCAGCAGACTTTCGGGAATGTCCTGGATTTCCAATGCCTCCGTTGAGGTCATGACGCGCGGATTGCCGAGGTCAAAGGCCTTTGGCATCGCCGGTTTTGAACCGACCGCAATAATGGCATTGTCGAATGTAATGAATTGCTGGCCCTGCTCGGTTTCGACCCGCAGCTTTCCGGCATCTTCAAAGAAGCCACGGCCCGAAATCACATCGACTTTGCGCCGCTGGGCGAGACCTTTAACCCCCTGGCTCAACTTCTCGATAATAGAATCCTTCCAGGCACGCATCTCATCGAGATCGAGACGTGGATTTTCAAAGTGGATTCCGCGAAAGCCCGATTCTTTGGCTTCCGCGATTAATTTGGTCGCGTGCAAGAGGGCTTTCGACGGGATGCAACCGCGGTTCAAACAAACGCCTCCGAGCCGTTTGTCTTGCTCAATAAGAATGACTTTTTTACCCAGGTCAGCCGCGTAGAATGCGGCTGCGTATCCGCCCGGTCCGGCGCCGATGACAACAACTTCAGTATGGATAGCCTGCATGTGCTCTTAGATAGAAAATATTCCCGACCGCGTTAAATCTTGACATCCTCTTCCTTGAAACCCTCAAACGCACTTAGGAGATCCTGGCAAAAGCGCGCCGCGACACCACCGTCAATCACGCGATGATCGTAGGAAATGCAAACTGGCATCATTAAGCGTTGCTCGATTTGTTTGTTGCGCACCACCACTTTCAGTTGTGCGCGGCCGAGGCCGAGAATTGCCACCTCGGGCTTGTTCACGATCGGAGTGAAATGCGCGCCGCCGATGCCGCCCTGGTTCGAAATCGTGAAGGTTCCACCACGCATTTCTTCCAGGGAGAGTTTCCGCTCACGCGCCTTTTCAGCAAGGCTATTGACCTCTTTGGAAAGGTCAGCCAGCGATTTGCGATCGACATCCCGAATCACCGGAACCATCAATCCGGCCTCCGTATCGACGGCAAGTCCGAGGTGATAGTACTCCTTGGTGATTAGTTCATGCGCAACTTCATCGATGCTCGAATTAAAAATCGGATGTTTTTTCAGTGCAATAACGGCGGCTTTCAGAGAGAAGGGTGTCAGGGTTAACTTCGTGCCAGCGCCCTCGTAGGCGGCGGCAAACTTCTTTCGCAGCTCCATTAAACCGGTGATATCGGCTTCGTCGAATTGAGTGACGTGCGGAATGGTAGTCCAGTTTTCGACCATCCGGCGGCTGATAGTTTGGCGCAATGGCGACATGGGTCGTTTTGCAATAGGGCCCCATTTGGAAAAATCAGTTTGTTCGGGCCTTCCGACCGGCTTCTGAGAGGGTTCCCGCTGGACCGATGCCGCCTCCTGCAGGCGTTGAATATAACCACGCAAATCGGCAAGTACAATTCTGCCTCCGGGCGCGCTTCCTTGAATTTGATGCAAATTGATCCCTAGATCCCGTGCGACAGCCCGGAGTGTAGGTGAAGCGGCCGGCGGAAACCCGGCTTTGTCCGCCGCCGTTTCGGCTCGAGGAGCGTTTTCGGCAGGTTGTGGAACTGGTGCGGGTGCGGTCGCAGGTTGGGCTAGGGGACCAGTAGTTACAGGGGCCTTGGCTGGCGCGGCTTTTTGTGGAGCTGGAGCGGCCGGTGCGGCGGCGCCTCCTTCGACCGCAAGAATCACCTGACCGACGCTGATTTTATCGCCCACCTTGATGTTAAGGCGGGTGATCTTTCCTTCGGCCGGAGATGGGATGGCCGCAACTGCCTTTTCGTTCTCCAGCTCAAGCATGGTCTGGCCCTTTTTGAGGAGATCACCCTCTTTTACAAAAAGGCCTACAACGGTGCCCGTATCGGCCCCTTCACCCAGCTTCGGCAGTCTTACATCCATAAATAACGCTTAAACATGCGGCAAAACCTTGGAAATCAAAGAGTGAAATGCAAAAAAGAAAAGCTTTTTGTACCCGACCCAGCGTCTTTGCGATGGAGCAAAATCCCACCGAGATCGGTGGAGAGATTATCCAGTCAGGGAATCCACCCGCCTTTATTCCGGGTTGTTAGGGTCGGATCAACTCCCTAGTTTCAGTTTTGTCATGGACCTTCGATATCTACGAAGCATGCTTGCCGTGGCAGAGTGATTGAACAAACAAAACTGCGGCCAAACTTATAACTCATGAGCACGAACCCATTGAAGCAAGGCGAAATAATCGAACACTCCAGCGGCATCGGCACTGTGACTTCTGAAATGGTACATGAACGCGCCGTCGAGCTTGCGGTGATTAACGGCCGTCCCGCACAGGATGTTTCGAAATCAGATTGGGATCAGGCCAAAAGGGAATTGACCGGCAAACCGGACACAGATCCCAACACCGCAGCACTCGAAGCCGCCCCGGAGTCCGCCCGCTGGGATCCGGTGCCTGGTTCAATTGGACACAAACTTCCGACCACAGAGAGCGAAGACGAAGATGACGAAGGAAGGAGCGATAACCAACGACTGGTTGAAGAGGGCGTCGCGGAAGCGGAACACGATCAAATGCTGCAAGCCAGTAAGGTTGCGTCGAAAAATCAAGAGGAAGGTTGATCTTCTTCCTTCAAAATCTGGGAACAGGCGTTCGGCGTGAGTGACCTTGCTACCTGTTGTATTTATTACCGCCGCCTAAACGTAGAGCGCCGTTTGAAGATCTCGAACGAGCACGCTCATGAAAGGGTAACGCTGCTGCATATCCGTTTCGAGGCACTTGAGAATCGTCTTTTCGAGATTGGCTGGTATGTCGGAGTTCAACTCGCGCGGAGTCATGAATTCAGACCGGTCCAATTGCAATTTAAGAATCTCGGCGGGCGAGTCGCCGGGGAATGGTTTTTGATTAGTCAGCAATTCGAAGGCAGCCACGCCAAACGCGAACATATCCACCCGATGATCAAGCGGCTCGCGTTGTAGCTGCTCCGGAGCCATATAAGCAGGCGTTCCGGGGTTGTTCTTCATTTTGACGGGCTTTTCGGGCTTGGGAATCGCAAGATCAAAGTCGATCAATCGCAGGCTCGCGTTACGGCTGATGATGATATTCTCCGGCTTAAAATCGCGATGAATGTACCCGGAATCGTGGACGTGCTCCAGGGCGACAGCCATATCGATGAGTATATTGCCGATATTCTCCTGCAGTAGCGGGTCTGACCGGGCAAAAAGGAGTTTTAAATTCGAACTCTCCAAATACTCCATTTCGAGATATGGCTCTCCCGAAATCTTTCCGTGGCTGATATACCCGATCACATTCTCGTGATTATGAATGTGTGCCAGAACTTCACACCCGCGTAGAAACCGCTTTTTTTCGATGGAATTAAAGGTCGATTTATTATGAAGCTTCCGGATGGCGACCGTCTGGTTTTGGGCATTGGTAGCAATCCAGATTTCCGCCATGCCTCCTGTGTTGATTAACTCGTGAAGTTGATAGGGACCAAATTGATGCGGCTCTGCTCCCTCCCCTTCTTCCGTAACGCTTTTTGCTTCCATGGCGAATTCTGTAGCCCGTCTTTAACACGTTCGCAAATCCGGTGTCACGGGTTTTCCCGGGAAGTTCGTGAAAATGGCTTGGCTCGCAGCACTGTTCGAGTTTAAGTCAGCCATGCGTCCACCGGTGGCAATGGCCATCTATTTGCTCGCGGTTTTTATGGGTGCGGCCTTGATCGCTCCCTGGTTCTACTTATCCTCCCATTGGCTGGGAGAAACGCTCCACGCGACCGGAATTACCCGGCATCCTTTTCATCGATACGTGAGCAGGTCGCTAATGGCTTTTGCCATTATCGGATTGTTCCCCTTTCTTCGATCTCTACAGCTACGAAGCTGGGGGGCCGTCGGCATCAGAAAGTCGCCGAAAACCGGGTTTGATCTTGGTTGCGGGCTGTTTCTGGGCTTTTCTTTGCTGGGAATTGTGGCTTTGGCGGCCTGCTTGTCGGGAGCCCGGGTGTTCGACCTGCACCAGCACACGGGAGAAATCCTCAAACACCTTTTAAATGCCTCCCTGGCGGCCATATTTGCCAGCATTCTCGAAGAATTGCTGTTTCGAGGTGTATTATTTGGCGGGCTTCGTAAGCGTCTCGCATTTTGGTCCGCAGCTTTACTGAGTGCCGCAGTTTACGCATTGGTTCATTTTTTTGAACGTCCCGCGAGTCCGGCACAGATCGATTGGGCATCGGGATTTGTGGTGCTCGGACGAATGTTGGAGGGGTTTAACCACTTTGAAAAGCTGGTCCCAGGATTCTTCAATCTTGCATTGCTGGGCTGCATTCTCGCTCTCGCGTACGAACGATCCAAAACCCTCTATTTCTCGATTGGATTGCACACAGGTCTGATTTTTTGGGTAAAAACATACAGTTTTTTCACATCAAGCCCGGCCGGAACCTCCAATTCATTTTGGGGCAGCGGCAAGCTGGTTGACGGGTGGGTTTCGACAATTGCGTTGGGGGTTGGGCTATTATTGGTGCAAGTTTTACGTCCTAAGTTCGACAATCTGGTGGTAAGCAATCGTGAAGAGTATCCTCACACAGCTTAAACCATGGATTGAAGCCGCCTTGGGGTTATTCTACCCCAATGCATGCCAAATGTGTCGCGAAGCCTTCGCAGACCGGGACGGAGGATACATTTGCGAAGGATGCCATGTCGAAGGCGTTCGATTTATCGAACCACCATTTTGCTCGCGTTGTGGGTTGAAGTTCCGTGGAGAGGTTACTGAATCGTTTACCTGCTCCAACTGTGACGAAGTCGAACTCCATTTTGAATCGGCTCGAGCTGCGGTGGGATTTACCCCTTTGATTCAGGAGGTCATTCACCGGTACAAGTATAACCGGGCGGTCTGGTTTGAACCTTTCCTTTCCAGGATATTGAACGAAGCAGCATTAAAAACTGTCTCTTCAGATACACATGATTTGATCGTGCCGATTCCTTTGCATCCGTTGAAACTCCGGCAGCGTGAGTTCAATCAGGCAGCCAGGCTGGCGCGATCTTTGGAGGTGGCAACCGGAATTCCAATGCGCGAAAAACTCGTGAGTCGAATGCGCGACACGCGAACACAAACCACGCTGTCTCGAAAGGAACGGGCAGCTAATATGAAAAACGCCTTTGCGTGGAGTGCCCGGAACCCATTGAAAGGGGAAAGAGTGGTGCTGGTGGATGATATTATGACGACCGGCGCAACCGCCAATTCCTGCGCTAAGATATTGCAGCAGAACGGTGCAGGCTCTGTCACGGTATGGACAGTTGCCCGAGGGGGACCGAAATAGTAGACTTCTGGCCCGAGGGATGCGGTGCGCCTCACGATGGCATTCGAATCGCGGTTAATTGAATTATGACTACGACGACGTTTACGAAAAAATCTCTCAGTCTTGAATCGAAAGACGCCTCATCAAAAGCCAACGACTCGAATGGTGCGACCTTTCCGCGCAAACCAAAAATAGGCAGCGCCAAGTCGCGGAAACGCGATATTCCCGAGGGAATTTGGACGAAATGCCCGAAATGTTCGACGATGCTCTATGATAAAGAGCTCGATGAGAATCTGAAGGTTTGCATTCATTGCAATCACCATTTTGGTCTCGGCGCGCGTGAACGAATCCATTCGCTTGTGGAAACTTGTTCCTTTGAGGAAATGGATGCCGAAATGGTTAGTGCCGATGTCCTGCAGTTTCCCTTCTATCCCGACAAAATCGCCTCGTATCAAAAAAGTACCGGCTTCAAAGACGCAGTTGTAACCGGCATTGGCAAAATTGGAGACCAACGGGTCGCCCTGGGAGTCATGGATTTCAGCTTTCTAGGCGGTTCCATGGGCTCGGTGGTTGGGGAAAAATTGACGCGACTGATTGAAGCCGGAACCGACCGGGGATTGCCTGTAATCATTATTTCGACCAGCGGCGGCGCGCGCATGTACGAAGGCATGTTCAGTCTGATGCAAATGGCCAAAACCTGCGGAGCTTTGGCTTACCACGCAAAAGCGCGCCTGCCTTACATCAGTGTTCTGACGAATCCAACTTATGCTGGTGTGATGGCGAGCTATGCAAGTGTGGGCGATCTGATTATTGCCGAGCCTGCAGCGATGATCGGTTTTGCAGGTCCTCGTGTGATCAAGGAAACAACACAATCAGATCTCCCGCCCGGATTCCAAACTGCGGAATTCCTGGTGGAACACGGTCTCATCGACGCGATTGTTCCACGACGCGAAATGAAAGAGCGTCTTGCATACTATCTCGATTTTCTGACAGTAGGCCAAAAACAGATCGCCGCGCTCGGTTAAACGTTTTCATATCGGAAGCACGCGGAATCCGAAAAGGCGCTCGCAAATCCAAACTGTCGCAATCAAAGCGATCAAACTCGACGTCAGTTGCAATCCAAAGCGGGATCTTCACCCGGAATTTTCATTCCCAGGCAAAAACGTCGCGAACGCCTCTTAAGCAGCAGTTCGAAAAACCATTCAGCAGTTTGCATCGGGAACAATCCCTTCGGAGCATCCCTGCGACATTCAAACTCCGCCAGCAGGCAAATGCCGGCTCTAGCTAACCGCCATCGATAATAGAAACTCGATGTTATGCTTCGTTTTCTTGAGCTTGTTCAACATGAGCTCCATCGCTTCAACCGGAGGAACTCCAGTTAAAGCACGACGCAGCACCACCACGCGATTGTATTCGTCCGGGTGGTAGAGCAGCTCTTCTTTGCGTGTGCCCGACAGTTCAATGTTGATCGAAGGGAAAATACGGCGATCGACCAGGTGACGGTCCAAGTGGACTTCCATATTTCCCGTCCCCTTGAATTCTTCAAAAATCACTTCGTCCATCCGGGACCCGGTGTCCACCAGCGCTGTAGCGATGATCGTCAAAGAACCACCCTCTTCAATATTACGCGCCGCGCCAAAGAAGCGCTTCGGTTTGTGCAAGGCATTCGCGTCAACACCGCCGGAAAGAATTTTGCCGGAGTGTGGCTGGACCGTATTGTAAGCGCGGGCGAGGCGCGTAATTGAATCCAGCAGGATGACAACATCCTTCTTATGCTCCACCATGCGCCGCGCTTTTTCGATCACCATCTCCGCTACCTGGACGTGCCGCTCAGGTGGTTCATCGAAGGTCGAGCTGATCACTTCAGCAGGCCGGCACGTGCGCTCCATATCGGTAACTTCCTCAGGCCGCTCGTCGATCAAGAGGATGATTAGATAGGACTCCGGGTTGTTCTTGAGAATCGCATTCGCGAGTTTCTGCATTAAGACTGTTTTACCAGTGCGCGGCGGAGCTACGATCAGGCCTCGCGTCCCTTTCCCAATCGGACAGACAAGATCCAGAACCCGTGTGGACAACTCATCCGGATCGGTTTCCAAAATAAAACGCTTATTCGGAAATAAGGGCGTCAAATTGTCGAAATGAGTTTTGTCCTTCGCCTTGTCTGGATCTTCCTTGGCGACCGCCTCCACCTTCAGCAGCGCGAAGAAGCGCTCTTTATCCTTCGGAGGACGGATTTGTCCCGCGACCAGATCTCCGGTCTGCAGATCAAATCGCCGGATTTGGGAAGGGGACACGTAAATGTCCTCAGGACACGGCAGGTAATTAAACGCCTGGGATCGCAAAAAGCCGAAACCTTCTGGTAGGATTTCGAGCACCCCTTCGGAAAACAGAATTCCGTTACGTTCGGCATTTTTCTGAAGAATCTGGAAAATAACTTCGTGCTTCTTCATCGTGCCGAAGTTCTCAATCCCCATATCTTTGGCCATCTGCGTCAGGTCGGCCATCGACAGGGCCTGGAGCTGGCTGA
>JAQGOX010000407.1 GCA_028293365.1 Verrucomicrobiales bacterium
TGGCGTGGATATTCATCCGAGGCCAGTAATTGATCGCCCAATTCTGCACGTTTATTGCGGCGCGAGTCTTTCAGAAATCGCTGCAACTCATCATTGGATGGAATCCGCCCGGCGACATCCAAATAAATCCGACGGGCAAACGCCAAATCATCGCATAGGCCGGCAGGTTTGATTTTATCCCGCCGCCGGTCCCTCTTCAAAAACCAGTCAATTGTGGCGCTCGTGGGAAGCTTTGCGGGCGGAATCTCATGTGACTGATGGATTCGCTGATAATCGGCCAGGTAGCCTGGAACCCAAGTATTATTTGTAGAGGAGCCGGAGGCCAATTTCGATTTTGAAACGGGCAATTGCGCAACCCACGCCCTAAGAATCGCGATCTCGTCCGGTCTCAGTTGCTTCTTGTTTACCGAGGGCATGTGCGGATCTGCGCCTGCTAAAACAAACTGGACCAGGTGACTTTCATCCGGTTTTCCTGGAATTATTGCCGGACCGCGTTCACCTCCCCGCAAAATCGTCTCGAGCGACCGCAAATCCAAACCACCCTTTTGATGCACCCCAGCATGGCACTTCAGGCACTGCTTATCCAAGAGTGGTTCGACGCGACTCGACCAAAAATCATCAGGTCCTCTTGCGTGCGCAAGAAAAGACATGCAGAGGACAGCGAAAATGGCGAGGAGCCGAATCATCAATAACAAGGAATTGACTGATTCCGGCGCGGATTATTCAGGTGCCAAAGCCTGAATCTTAACGACTTACCTAAACGAAACAATGATTTGCTCAAAACTCCGCCAGCATCCGTTCCACTTTGCCGGCGAGATCATCGCGGGCATTTAAGTCGCGAACCTTTCCCTTTTTGTCCACCAGCCACATCGATGGAATTGCGTTAATCCCATACACTTTCCCGATTTTATTTCCCCAACCCTCGCCATCGAAATATTGCGGCCATTCCATTTTCTCCTTTTTAATGAAACTCTCCAGCTTCTCCTTGCTCTGGTCGAAGCTGATGCTGACGATTTCGAAACCTTTGTCGTGGAGGTTGGAATAAGCCTCTTTGACATGAGGAAGCTCTCCAATACAGGGACCACACCACGTAGCCCAAAAATCAACGAGCACCACTTTGCCGACCATTTTCCCGAGATCAACTTCACGCCCATCCAGAGCCGTAAATTTAAGGTCGAGTGGATGTCCCAATAAATCCATTTTCTTCAATAAAGCGCTGGCGGCATCCTTTGTCCTATCACTTGCCTTGCTGGAGGCGATCTCTTTTACCAGTGCACGCGTCTTTTCTGCAGGGCTGTTGGCCGCAACACTGTAGAGCAAGTCGTAAACCTCGCTTCGGTCTGGAAATTCTTTCATCAAATCGCGAACGCCGCTTTCGAATTGTGCCATCATAACTTCCATTCCTTCAGTATGACGGTCCATCGCCGCTTTCTGAACCGCGCGAACCCGATCGATAAACTTTGCGTCGTTTGCGTCTGCCGGAGGAGCGGGCTTCTGAGAATCTGCGAGCTGCTTGAATTCCTGTTCCTTCTGCTTAGCTTCAATAGCTTTTGGATGGTCCGGATATTTCGTGTAGAACTCTTTGGCTTTGACCGCCACCTGGCCAGCGAGTTCTGCGCGCTTCTTTGCAAAATCTGCCAGTTCCGCGGCAGAGGGAGTATGATTGTTCCACTCCGCTGGCGGGTTCGGAGGGCGCGAGGCTTTCAACAATTCCTGCCATTCCTTGTCACCCGCGGCCGAATTATCCTGAGCTGCGGCAACGGGTTTTGTATTCACCTCCGCAGATGTCCGCGGTAATCTCATGCAAGTGAGGACCGCTGCCGACAAAATGATATAAATTCTGGTTCGCATATTATTCCTTTGAAATCGAGGGCGACTCGTTCTTTTTAAGCTTTACCAGCAACAATTGCAACCTGCGTCGGTTCGAAGGATCGCTGGCATCGGCCTCACTGGAAGGTGGTGATTTTCCCTCCGTGGCCTCTTTAATTACAGCCTGAATGCTCGCCAACTCGCTCGGAGCGAGAGAAAGAGCAATTTTCTCTTCCTGTTCGATGCGCATCGATTTCCGCGCATATTCCAATAGAATCGCACATGGTTCGAGGCACGGAATAACGCTTTTGCTAGCAGCCACATCAGAATCCAATCCGGCAACAGACCAAAGCCTTCGTTTAAGGCAAAAGCGCGCGTCGCAAACTGCCAGGATAACATCGGCCGCCTGGGAGTCCGAAAGCATCTGAGTGATGCGGTACATCCCTGTCTGCCGGCTCGTATATTCACGATAATCGGTGACCGGAGGCTGCCCTGACGAAGCCGCATACCAATCGGGGACGAATCCGGGATAAATAATCAGCAGCGCGTCGTAAAGCGCATCTATATCCGCGCAGTGATAGGTCCATCCGGGAGCAAGTGAAGGACTCGATTTAAGCGGTCGAAAAACGGCGGCTTCGGTGCGCTGCACCCAGCGTCTCAGTTCCTCCCGAGTCAGACGAAGTAATTTTCCCGGCACAAGTTCCTGATCAGCAACGTGAACCAGGTCGAAGCCAGTTACCACTTTGCGAACCAAAACCTGGGCGATTACCAGTTCGCTGTCGAAGATGGATACCAGGGCAGTAATTGCAGGATTTTCCACAAGCGGCATGTACCGACTTTAGAGAGTTTTAGCCGCCTGCGCACCGGAAAAAGCATCGCGGCAAGCAGATTTGAACAGGGATTCCCCTCTTCTTCTGGTGGGTACGGCTCGTCAAACGCCGTTTTAATATTTTTTTGAAAACTTTTTCCGGGACTCGGAATCTTCCGGAGGCGCGGAAGGTTGCGAGGGCGCCTCAGAAGTCCGGGGAGTTGCTGCAGCCTGCGGAGCTTCAATGATCGATTGGGGGTTTTCTTTGGGTTGAGGAGCCGCCGCGCTCGCGGGCGGCACTCCCAAATCCGCCCCTCCCTGCGCATCAATCTCTTCGACAAACGCCATGCGCAATGCGGCCAAGCTTTGCTTCAGGAGACCTTCCTCCCGCTTATCCAGATTGCCTTTGGTCTTTACTTCGATCATCTCAAGCTGATCGATAAACATTTTGGCAGACTCCAGATCCTTGTAAATCTCGCCGGTTTCTGGGTGCGGAACCTTCCCCAACAACATCAGCGCCATGTTGGTCTGTTGAATGATCATATTCGCGAAGAGCGCGGACATGATTTCTTCGGGGGAAGCGTTTTGCAGATCCTCTTCAGGCAGGTTCACATCGTTCATTTTGTTTTATTGTTCCCGCCGTCACTTATTTCCGCGATCAAAAAATGAATCAAAAATTTCAGCCGCGTCTCCAAATTGACGGTCTCCAAAATCATTTGGCGCTGAACCGGAGTCGGTAAAAGCGTGCAGGATACCAAATCTGCGAGCCGATCCGGATCCTCAATCTTGTTTAAGTACTTGATTACGTTTTTCAACGAACTTTCCTGCGCCTTCTTAAGATCGATTTTACCGATATCAGTGACCTGATCGAGTATATGCAGGGGAAATTCAAACCCCTGCTGAAAACGTTCCGCCACTAAATCGAGCACCTTTGCCGAAAGAGCATCCACAGCCAAGCTATCGTTCCCAGTCGTGCGCAAAGCATTTACGTGCTGAATACGATAGGGCTTGTATTGCTGAACGTTCTTGAGCCTTACCCGCGCAAGACCTTGCAACACCACGTGCGCGGACCCATCCGGTCGCGTCACCGCAGCGCGAACGAGCCCGATACCGGCTATGCTCGAAGGAGTTTCCCGCTGAGAGCCCGGTTTGCGCATTGCAATGGCAAACATACGATCACCTTCAAGGACATCCGCGAGCATTTTTTTGTATCGCGGCTCGAAAATATGAAGCGGCAGCATCGAACCCGGGAATAGGATCGAGTTGGAGAGCGTCATCACGGGAACCGTTGGCGGTAGCACCATGAATACAATCTATAGGGAAACGTCCCATATTCAAGGTGAAGATAACCTGAACCTTTTGAACACGAGCAAACCGCTGTGAAACAGCATGGGTTCAACATACGGCACGGTAATTGCATCGTCGCAGGGGCCCGATAAATACGGCTCAAAAATGGAAGGCAATGATGGCCTGCCGCCCCTGGCGGCGACTTCATGCCTTATAGTGTGTGAAATCACTGATGATTCCTGCCCCTAGATGCAGGCTTGCCAAAAGCAACCGCGGCAAGGCATGGTATTAGCTAGAATTTTGTTGAATTTATGAAGTCAAAAGCACCGATCGTTATCCTGCTTGTACTTTGCCTGGCACTCGGTGTGGGTTTGTACATCCGCCACACCAAAGCCGTGAAACAGCGCGAAGAG
>JAQGOX010000455.1 GCA_028293365.1 Verrucomicrobiales bacterium
AAAGGCTCGCCTCGGAAGCTTTCGGAGCGCGGAGCCGAAAGGTGACTCGATGATCGGCAAGGACTTCTGGCGAAATCACACTCGGCTGCTGATTGGTTTGCGCAATGCCGGGGAATGGAGCCAGTAACGCCCCCAAAATGAAGCAGAGAATCTTTCGCATACTGTTTGGGATGAACTGGCTCACGGAAACCGATAGGTCATTGTCGCAAAAACTGAATGGGCCACATAGTCGTTTGCGGTGCCTAGGGTTGGCTCGTCGTAGCGATAGTAGGCGTATCGAAGCCGGGTAGAGAGGTTCTTCGTGAAGCGATGGGCGAGAGAGGCCTGCACTGCGTGTTGCTGATAGCGGATACCCAGGGGAGGCGGGCTGTCAGCAACGAACAACGATTGATCCTGCGAGTAATCCGCCAGCGACATCGAATAATTTAACGAAAGATCGGTCGATTGGTTCACAATAAATGTGCTGCTGATTAAAGCACTATAAACCCCACCTTTGTAAGGGGGAACAAATCCGGCATTTTCCGTGCTGGTCTTGCTGTCCTGATAGGAAAAAGTCCCCGTAAGGGCAAAGCGACGATGAGGGGTGAACGTTGTTCCGAAGCTGTAGATGTGTGAGTCGGACCTTCCGGCGAGAATGTATCCACCATCCGAGTGAATAATCACCGGATCCACATCATAGGCCGGCCGCGTCTCCTCTCTATAATCCATTCTCACGATCTGGTAGGTCAAGGTGGTCTTCAGCCATTTAGCAGCCCGCAAAACGAGTTTCGCTTCAACTTCGTTAGCAATTTGATCGCGACGGCTGATCAGCCCGGGATACCCTCCCAGCGGTTGAGGCACGTCGTTGGTTTTGTAGTGGCTGTCATCTTCGTAGCGGCGATAATGCGAACTAAAAGAGACCCGTTGCCATGGCGATGTGGTAAATCCGGTCCGAAAATCCGATCCCTGACTCGAAAATGAGGGGTTTTCCAGAAAACTCGCATCGGGCTGGATGTCGGTATCGACCTGTCCAATGCTTTCCTGTTTCAACCTGGCATCCGCAAAGAGAGTTGTGAACGGTATTTTGGAATAGCGAAGGCCTGCGGTCTCGGACACCGAGTTTTGATCGTAATCGGATGAGAGAGTGGCCGGGTTGATGGCCAGGTTGCTACCTGGAGGACGGGTATAAGCGATGCCGTTCAGGTTGCCATCTCCAAAGCCATGCTGCCGGGTCCATTCGCTTTGAGCACCGGTCGAGAAGGTTAATCCGTCGAATGGTCCAAGCAACCCGTTCAGGTTGAAAATGTGGGACTCGCGCGTCAGGTCGATGCGCGGAACTGTGGCGAGGTAGAGTATATCATTCGAGAGCGTTGCATCTGTGAATGAATCGTCGGCGTTCAACTTGCTGTAAAAATATCCGCCCGAGGTAAAGAGCCAATCGTTGATCTTCTTTTCGAGCCGGAGGCTGTTCGCATTTTGCAAAGAGTGATACTTATCCTTCGCATCCTGCGCGACTGAGGCCCGGGCAGCCAGGTTCGTATAATGGGAATTCAAATTGTAGAATTCGCCGCGGTACCGATCTTCGATGGTAATCCCCTGAACCTCAGCATCGATGTCGAATTTGATGATATGGACGCCTTCGTTGAGTTGTTTACTGGCTGGCGCAAGATTCCGCGCGTCACCGGCCGCCAGATCGGATCCCCAACTGGTAATGGCCTCTTCTCCGCGCTTGTAGTCATATTCGTAACCCAACACCATGCGCGGCCAATGCGGCAATGTCAGTCCAAAGTCAATCCACGCTTTCCCAACATCCAGGTAAAGGTCGGTTCCCAGACGTTGCGGATAATTCGGATCCTGGCCAAGCGGATAACCACCGTTATCGTCGTAATATTTTCGATATTGGTCCCAGCCCGAGTGAATGAATCCCAATTCATTGCGATCGATATTCAGGGTGATTCTAGCGTCATCGAGCAGGGCATGACCGGTGACCGATATCTTTGTGTCCGGACCATTCTGTTGAAACAATTCGAACCGCTCCAATCCGCCGTCAAATCCGTCGCGCATCCAGTAATGCTCGCGGAATTTGTGACTGTTCCCGCTGACAGTGGTTACACCCATGGTCGGTGAAACCGTGACGTCGAACAGGTTCGTCGGGCCGGTGCTGTCCCACAACGCTCCCTGATCAATCCAGGCACGCAATAAAGAAATCTGAGTTGCTGTGAGAGGATCGCCTTTTCCATCGGGAGGCATTTCCATGTCCGGGACCAGCCTGGCGGCATAATGGATCAGCGAGCTATTGGCGCTTTGCTTGGGCTGGATATCAATGCCGTCTTCGCCGCCTTTAAGTGCTGCGACACGATTATCAAGGCGAAATCCACTTTTCGGCTTTTCCGGACCGTGACAGCGGATGCACGAGACGTCGAAAATCGGTTTGATGTCTCGGGTGAAATTAATCTGATTGGTGGCCGGCGCCGGAAGTTTTGATAGATCCATTTCCGCCGCATGCAGCGTCTCTGTCAGAACGATCACTCCCAGCCCTCGAATCAGGGAAACATAAAACCGGAAACGGAAGCTGTTGCGCTCGCCACTCAATAAAAATAATAGGGTTGTGTGTTGGATCCGTGGATTGAGGAGTGGCAACCAGAGGTCCAGCAGGTGCCATAGCGCACGTAGCCGGTGTGTTCCACGTTGCCGATGAAGAGAGCCGCTCCAGCATCAGGCCGCCGTGTCTGGGCGTGGCAGCGCAGACAGAGGTTTGAATCGCGAATGGTCAAAAGCTTGGCGTTAATCGAACCATGAGGGTTATGGCAGGTTATGCATCCTTCGCGCATGGCGGCATGTTCGAAGACAAACGGCCGGGTTTGTTCTCTGTGACATTCACCGCACGATTCGTTCAAGCGGCTCATGGCGAAACCTCGCGCCGGTTTCATAATATCCAGGCCGTGGGGATCGTGGCACTGCACGCAATTCATTTTGCCTTCCGTAACCGGGTGATGTTGCGGAAGATGGAATTCAGCGTTGATATCCTGATGGCATTCATAGCAGGCCGCCGGATCTTTTCCCGGATTGGTGATAAATTTCTCACGGCCCGCCCCTCCAATCGCCACATGCTTGCTGGCGGGACCGTGGCAGGATTCGCAGCCGTGCTGGCCGGCCGCTTTGACGCTTTCGAGATGAAGTCTCGAATGCGGACTTGCCGGAAACGCTCTCGTGATTTTCGGATGGCAATCAATACAAACCTTGTCACCCACAAAGTTCGCTCCTTCAATCACAGGAGGAGTGACGACGCTCCGGTCGACAGTCGAACAGGACTGAACGAGCAACGCCACTGTGGCAAGGATGCCGCAAAGCCCCAGACCCGCAATCAATCGCCGAAAGTTTACCTTGTTGGACATGGTTTGAGCACTCGGCAAAGTGTCATTTAGGTATAGCTCGTTACAAGCGGCTCGTTAGGGATTCGGCACCCTCGCCACACGGTAAAAGCGGGCTGCATCCGATGAAACAGGTTCCGAGAAGGTAGCCGACCCGCTGGAAGCAACGTTTGTGGCCACCGGGGTCCAATCAGAAGTTCCGGCCGAGTTTAAACTGGACGCCTTTTGGATAATGTAAGTAAGCCCCTGGTTGGCGGAGTAATTGAAAGAGAACAAACCGTTGTTGATGGCCGGGGCGCTCAGAGAGGTCGCCACCGGATCAACCACAGTGAAGTGCACAAGACTGGAGGTGGTCGAAGTTCCCGATGTGGTGGCGACTGCGGAAACGGTGTAGGCACCCGCCGCCAGACTGGCTGCAGTGATGTTAAACGGAGCAGTCTGAGAGGACCCCAGGAGTGTCCTTCCATTAAAATAGGAGACGTTCGTTACACCGGCGCTCGTATCGGCTGTAAAACTCACATTAGCCGGAGCGGCAAAAACCGCGCCTTCAGTGGGCGCGGTGATTGCAACGGAGGGCGCCGTCACAGCGGTGACAGAGATATTAACGACGGGCGAAGTGCCCGAGACCCCGCTGGCAGTTGCAACGGCGGTCAGAGCGTAAGATCCTGGAGTAGTGAGATTTGCCGTTACATTGAAAGGTGAGGCCGTGGCATGACCCAGAGAGGTTGTACCGGCGAAATACTCGACGTTTGTTACAGTCCCCCCCGTGACAGTGGCGGTTGCCGTGAGGTTTATGCTTGCAGGAGCTGAAAAAGAAGTGCCGTTGGAAGGGCTGGTGATGCTGACGGTCGGCGCCACTGCCGCCGCCGGGGTGGAGCGGGTGTAGGAGACGGTTCCTGCGCCACTTTTGCCCCAGGTAGTAAACTTAATGGAAAAGTAAATGTCTTCGGCAACCAAATGCACCACCATTGGTTGGTTAACGATTCGGCCGGCGAGGTTACCATTTCGCAATGACTCCATGGTTTTGTAAGAGAGAGTGGTGGCATTGTCGATGCTTCCAAATGCCCACATCGTGTCTTTCGGGCTCACCGAACCAGCCCCGGTTTCGCCAGCGGCCTTATTATACAGA
>JAQGOX010000464.1 GCA_028293365.1 Verrucomicrobiales bacterium
GCATTTCACGGCCCTTACAGATTCGAGCAATCGATCATAGAACCCTTTGCCCCTTCCAAGCCGCCCCCCGCCACAATCGAATGCTACTCCAGGCACCAGCACCAAGTCCAGTTGTTCCATCGGGATGATCGAAGCATGAGAGGCCGGTTCCAGTATGCCAAATTGAGCTTTCTGGAGCGCCGAAAGCGATTGGACAATAGCCGCCACATATCTGGCATTCTCTATATCAAACCGCGGCAAAGCCACTCGTTTTCCCGCGAGAATGGCATCCGACATCAACCGCTCCAGACGAAGTTCTCCCTGGATCGCCGCGTAGAATAATACGCTCTGCGAGCTTCTAAAGAGTTCCGATTCCTCAAGGCGCGCCATCACCGCCTCCGACGCCGCAGCCAATGCTTCAGAAGTACTCCCCTTCGAAAGGTTGCGCTGGCGGTTGCGAATAACGAGCTTCATTTCCTGAAGCGGATTAAGGGGCGGCTTGATCATGTTGTCTCGCTGCCGCGCACTTCCTTAAGCCGCTCCCGCCATTTCAAAACCCGCTCTTTAATTTTCTTCTCCACCCCTTGCTCTGTTGGCTCGTAATAGGTCTTATTCGCCCCCAGATAATCCTGGGCTATAAAATGGCCGGCATGATCGTGTGCATATTGATAACCCTTGCCATGGCCCAGCTTCGCCGCTCCGGGATAGTGCGTGTCGCGCAGGTGTTCTGGAACCGGGAGCGTGCGACCCGCCTTCACATCAGCCAGCGCCGCATCAATTGCCGCATACGCGCTATTGCTCTTGTGGGCCGTTGCGATGTAAATCGTGGCTTCCGCCAGCGGGATACGAGCCTCGGGCCAACCGACAAACTCCGCCACCTGCATCGCTGAATTCGAAAGCACCAGTGCCATTGGATCCGCCAATCCCACATCCTCTGCCGCGCAAATCACAATTCGCCGGGCAATGAATCGTGGATCCTCACCGGCATGAATCATCTTCGCCAGCCAATAAAGGGCCGCATCAGGATCGCTCCCGCGCATCGATTTAATGAACGCTGAAATCGTGTCGTAATGAGCATCACCGTCGCCGTCGTAAACTATCGCCTTACGCTGAATGCTCTGCTCCGCAATTTCCAGGTCTACATGGATGAACCCGTCCGCCTGGGGCGAAGTCGTTAGGACGGCAATTTCCAGCGAATTCAATGCCTTGCGCGCATCGCCATCAGACAGTTTCGCGAGATGTTTGAGAGCCCCCTCCTCCGCCTGGATTCTCATATGTCCCAAGCCACGCTCCTCGTCGGAAAGCGCCCGATGCAAAAGATCCAACAATTCAGCTTCCGAGAGCGGTCGCAACTCGAAAATCTGCGATCGGGATACCAGCGGCGAGTTAACGAAAAAGAACGGATTATGCGTGGTCGCGCCGATCAGCCTCACCACGCCACTTTCGACATCGGGCAACAAAACGTCCTGCTGCGACTTGTTAAATCGATGAATTTCGTCGATGAAAAGAATCGTCGGTTGTCCCTTGTTCTGCAACCGGTTTGACGCCCCGCTCAGAACGCGGCGCATATCTGCCACATTCGATTCCACTCCGCTCAAACGCTCAAATTTGCAATGCGTTTGATTCGCAATGATTTGCGCCAGCGACGTTTTACCCGTTCCAGGGGGACCATAAAAAATCAACGACTGGATTCGATCCGCCTCTATCGCCCGGCGCAGCAATTGTCCCGGTGCGAGAATGTGTGATTGCCCCACATATTCGGAAAGCACCCGCGGCCGCATGCGCGCGGCAAGTGGAGCATGTGCTCCCGCAGACCGGGTAACAGGAACGGGCGAGTCCGCCGAACTACTCTCAATCGGCTTATTAAAAAGGTCTTCACCGGCCACCCAACCACTCTAGCAGCGCCTGCTTAAACTGGAAAGCCGAGATGAAAACACCCTCGCTCGAAGTGGAGTCCGTCGAGAGTGCAGTGCATGACTCATGATTTTACAGGCTTACCACCTCGAACCCGCCGCCAATCCGTCAGTTTACCGGAAAAACTACCTTCGAAGCGGTCGTTGTCGGATCAAGCGGAGATTTTCGGCCCGGTCTTTCGAAGAACTTCGTGGATGGTATGAAGCAGCTTTTCTGGTGTATACGGTTTTTGCAGGATCGCTTGCACCGTCGTTGAGATTTTTGTCTGATCCGTTAGAATTTCCTCGCTCGCGACAATCACCTTGATGTTGGAATCGATTGACCGAACCGCTTCGATCGTTGCGGAGCCGTCCATCACCGGCATCATAAGATCTGTCACGATGACCTCTATTTTCCCGAGGTTTTTCGCGCACACGACTATCGCCTCCGGGCCGTTGCGAGCGGTAAATACTTCATATCCGAAGGTCTGCAATAACTGCCGTGCGATATCACGAATTCCGGCTTCGTCATCGACAATCAGAATCCGCTGACCATGTCCTCGCGGTAACAATACACGGACGTTTCCGACACTGGTTTTAGATGTGGATTCCGCCGGCAGGTAAATCTTAAACCGAGTCCCCTTTGCTTCCTCTGTCTCAAAGGTCACAAATCCCTTATGGCTCTTGAGAATGTTACGCACCGTCGAGAGCCCCAGGCCGGTTCCTTGGCCTGGTTCCTTGGTGGTGAAAAATGGTTCGAACATTCGCGTTTGAACGTGAAGGGGAATTCCCGTTCCAGTATCAAAAACACTTAAAGTCGTGTACGCGCCCGCCTTTGCGTCCGGATGGATATGCACTTCACCCTCATCCAAATAGACGTTTTCCGCCGACAATGTCAGCGTGCCCCCCTTTGGCATGGCATCCCGGGCATTGATGCAAAAATTCAAAATTGCCTGGTGCAGTTGGGTCGAATCTCCGTTTACCGGCCAAAGATCCCTCGGAATAATCTGTTTGATCCGTATGGTCTTTGGGAATGTCTGCCGGGCCATTGCCACTATTTCCGCTATTACATGCCGAAGCTGTACGGCCGAGTGTTTGCCTTCAACCCCTCTTGCGAAGGCGAGAACCTGCCTTACCATTGCCGTGCCGCGTTGTGCGCTCGATTGGAGCACTTCAAGCATTCGGCTCGCTTCCGGCTCCACCGAGGTGGCGCGGAGCATTTCGACCGTCATGAGTATTGAGGCGAAGGCGTTGTTGAGATCGTGCGAAATGCCACCCGCGAGAGACCCGATGCTTTCCATGCGTTGATTTCGCATCAACTGCGATTCAACCGCTTTTTTTTCTGTGATGTCATGGAAAAACCCCAGGAGACACTTTTCTTCCTGCTCTTCAATCAATTGGAATGAGGCCAGGGTGATCACCGGTTTCCCCGATTTCTGCTGGAACCTGCACTCGATATCCGAAACTCTTCGCCCCAACGAAAGTTTGTCGATCAGTCCCGTCTCGTCGCCCGACTCAGCCCACAGACCCAGGTCAGTCACCCGCCGTCCAATCGTTTCTTCTCGTGATAACCCCAGCATCTCTAGAATCGCATCGTTACCTTCGATGAATCGACTCTCGGGAAAAGTGAATTGCGCCATTCCTATCGGGCAGCATTTTGCGATGGTCGAGAACCGGTCCGTGACACGTTTTTGATTCGGGATTTCTGTCAATATACAAAAGATCGAAGGGCGTCCGTTGTAATCCGTCCCGGTGCCGTGCGCCTCTAAATGGACCGGATATCCATCTTTTCGTACCATTCGAAGCGGGTAGGAAATGCATTTCACTCCTCCTTCAAACCTCGTGTGGATATTAGCCTGAACGTTATCCCGGTCATCACTGCATACAAAGTCTAAAAACGGGCGGGACACCAATTCGACGGCCGAATGGCCAAGTATTTGAGATACCTGCGGGTTTACGTAAACGAACCGGTCATCTTGAATGACGCAGATTCCCGCAGTGGAGTTTTCAACGAGCGTTCGAAAATTGCCCTCGAATGTTGCGAGCGTTTTTTGCGTAACCCTCTGCAGTTGCCGCTTTCTTGAATCCGCGAGCTCCCGGTTGATCACCGGAACCAGCCGGCCGGCAGTCCCTTTGGGAAGATAGTCGGCGGCCCCCGCTTTCATTGCTGCTACCGCGCGTTCCTCTCCAATAGTCCCGGAGACTATGACGAACGGGATATCCCGGCCGCTTTTCTTCAGAAGTGCGAGCCCCTCAAAAGCATTGAAACTGGGCATGCTGAAGTCGCTGATAATAATATCCCAGGTGCGATCCTGGAGGGCGGCATCCAGTTTGGGACCGGTCCAGACCCGTTCGATTTCGGGGGCGTAGCCCCCTCGCTCCAGCTCGCATGCCAGAAGCAATCCGTCCGATTCAGAATCTTCGAGCAACAGCACTTTTACGGGAGTCTTCATCGGTATCTATCCTTCCACTCTCAAAGAATTATGTATCTGCCGCGCTCTGTTTCTTTCTCCACCCTACCCGTACTAAATGCATCTTTGAATAGGGGAACGGCTGAATTAGTGATTAATGGCGTCTGGCGGATGAAGCGGTCGTATTCCTTCGGAACCGGCTGCCAAAGAAAGCATTGCGTCGGTCCAAAGAGCCAGAATTAAATTCAACTTTGGGTATTGCCAGAGAAGAAAAGCAGGCTATGTTCGCCGGCCGTGCAATCGCTTTTAGACACTGACAAACAATCCAATTCGACAAGTGACAAGAACCTCTCTGGTTCTCCCTCCGCTTTCTCGCGAATTTCTCCCAATTCGGTTCGTGCCGAGCCCTACCTTCGCCTGGCTGTTCCGTTTTGGAAATATGGCATCGACTGGCTTGTGATAATTCTAACGCTGCCCGCCTGGCTTTTCCTCATGGCTTTCATCACGTTGGGGATCAAACTCGTTTCGCGCGGGCCCGTCTTATTCCGGCAGAAACGCATCGGTTATGGAAATAAGCCCTTCCTCTGCCTGAAATTCAGAAGCATGAAAATCGGGTCTGATACATTGGTCCATTCGCAATACATGTCCGACCTGATCTCCCGGAATGTTCCCATGGTTAAGCTAGACCAGAAGGGCGATTCTCGATTGATCCGGTTCGGGAGCTTTCTCAGGGCAACCGGCTTGGATGAATTGCCACAAATTATCAATGTTATGCGCGGAGAAATGAGTTTTGTTGGACCGCGTCCCTGCACTCTTGCCGAATTCGCCCAATATGCCGAATGGCAGAAGGAAAGGTTCAATACCCTTCCCGGTTTGACCGGTCTTTGGCAGGTAAGTGGCAAAAACGCGACGACATTTAATGAGATGGTGAGACTGGATATACAGTACGCGCGAAGCAAAACCGTCGGGACAGATCTCGCCATCATCCTCAAAACATTTCCGGCAATTCTGGCTCAAATGCGCTCTTCGCGCTAGCTTTCGGAGAATCGAAGAAGACAATAAAACCGAAGCAGCGCCTCTGGAATGGTTCGCGCACGGTTTCTCCACGCTTCCCCACAGGGGAGAAGCCACTGTGATCTCGTTGTCCAATGTATGTTTCCACCTTTTCTCCCAACGTAATGAATTGACGGGAATACCTGGCGCTAACAAGATCGACGATGTGACGGAGGATGCTGAAGTATCTATCGACGACCTGGTTCGTCGGCGCGCATCTATAATGAACGGCATTGACCGGGCAATCGTGAGGGGCCAGCCGTATTCGCAGTTGCATCGGGACTTTTTGGCGATTGATTCTCAAATCTTGAACTTGCAGAAGCAAAAGAAAGTGATTCCTTCGAAGACGCCTTTTTGATTTTGGAACAACAAATTCTCAGATGACAAATAGTTAAATCTCTCTGGATGAAGATGGCTTCCGATTCCCGGTTTTTCCTCAGACTGTCTTTTCAAAAGGCGGGGGTCTCGAACGAAATTCGTGAGGTTTATCCGGGTAATATGTCAATTCTCAGTGTTAATCGGCGATGAGATCAATCTACTCCGCTAAATGAGTGGTTTACCAGCCCGGGGGTAACTTTCCCGGTTGCAACTCGGTAGCCCGTTCTCGCACCCAGTCGAAATCGCGTCGATCTTTGCCTGCAGGAACGTATCCTCTTGAATCAACAAAACGCACTGGCTGAATCGTTCCCGGCGAAAGCCATTTCTTGGACTCTGCGTGCCCATCGGCAAAAAACATAGTCGTAGATCCATTATGGTAAGTGGCGGGTAACGCTGCCCAAATTACTTCATCGAAATACCAGATTTTAAACTGCGGACTTGCGATGGTATCTGGATGAACGTCCATCACCACCCAAAGCTGGCTGGGTGATTTTCCGCGCATATCACTTACTTTGCGATAAACCGTATGGTATCCGCCCGATTTTA
>JAQGOX010000472.1 GCA_028293365.1 Verrucomicrobiales bacterium
CAGCCCGTAATCGTTGTAGTTCGGAATTGTTGTGGGTTAATCGTTCGTTCTCTGCTTCCAATGCTGCCAGTCGGCGGATGGCTTCGTCGCGCTCGCGAATCAATTTCTCAGAGGCGGGCAACAATTCCTGAAGATTTTGAACTTGTCTCTTAAAAAGCGATGCTCGGTGAGTTTGGTAGAATCCTGTGCTCACGGCAGCGATTAGCGTGAGGGTGATAGCCGCTTTTTGTAGTGTTGTCATTGCTGTAGCTTTAAGGCCGGTGAGAGTGATCGCATTAATCGTGGCTGCCTGGGTGACCATCGCGGTTATGGTTGCGTTCAAACCGCAAGGGACGGCTTGGATAGCGTTAACGGAAAGGATGCCTGCAAGCCCACTCGCCCCGACCTTTACCCCTCGTTTCGTGAAAAAATCGTGCAGGTGCTCAACGGCGCGGCTTAAGCGTTTCTGGGCGGCATTTTCAGACGTGCCCAACGCCGCGCCAACCTCGCGCATGGACTTGTTCTCAAAGTAGCGCAGCAGAATGAGAGTGCGGTCACTTTCGTCGAGCGCATCCATTCCTTCGTCGAGCAGAGCTTCGATTTGCGTCCAATCTCCTGGAACTGCGTTCATCGTGGTGAGTTGGTAGGCGATTTGTTCACGGGCCTGGCGTCGAGTTTCGCGACGAACCACATCGATTGCCCTCCGACGTGTGACTTTGTACAACCAGGCTGTGAGTACGGTTTTATGTGCGAGCGTGGCTGCCTGGCGAGCCAGATCGAGAAAAACGGATTGTGCAACTTCCTCCGCGAGTTCGGGCGAGCGTAACTGGCGTAATGCGGCAGAATAAACGAGGCCGAGATGACGACGCGCCAATTCAGCGAAGTCATCCTCCGCATGATGCCGAGTATATCGCTCGACCAATTGCATGTCTGTCTCGTCCATTTCTGAAAGTATATCGTCGCCGAATGGGAAATCCGCCAAAGAAACTCCCAAATTGCCCGTGGGATTACTGGCCGATTGTTTCTGGCGGTTTTGGATTCATTTTGCAGGCTGTGTTGTAAAACAGGGTCAGCTAAAGTGTGGTTCGTTTTGCCTTCCCATTTAGGAGAAATACTGGCAGCAGAAGGTTGTGCCCTCTAAACGCAACGACCGCCAAGCCGTCGTCGATGCGAGGCCGTGCAAATGCTCCACAAAATGTGGCGAACGATCCGATCAGTGGGATCAGAATTTTACTTGTCATTCAAGAAGCTGGCGATGGCTTGAACGTAAGCTGGACTGCCGATGTCAGGGCTCCCAGCATATCGGAAACGTCGGCTATTCCGTGCCAGCTCTCTGTACGACCGTAGACTCAATGGCTTTGAGAGCATTCGAAATACTGAGGGAAACTTCGGCGTCAGTGTCCCGGGAGCTTTCGACAAGCCACGGTATCGCTACCCTGGCTGCCGGGCCGAAATCCCCCAGAGTTCGTGCGGTTAAGGCTCGGATTTCAGCTCTGTCACTTTTCAATCCGTTTTTTAGTGATGGGACCACCAGTTCGGGACTTTGAAGGAGTTTTCGCAATGCGGCAATTGAGTTATATCTGCCTCTCCAGTCCTCATCCGACAGGCGGGTAATTAAAGCCGAAATAACGGCCTCACTATTCGTACAACGGGGGCCAATGACCCCTAAGCCCCAGATTGCCATTAAGCGCACCTGAAGACTCGCATTACTGCATGCTTGCGTCAGCGATGGCAAAGCATCACATCCTAAGGGGCGCATAAAGTTCACCGCCAGGTTGGCCGTGTCGGGTTCATTCAGCAGTAAAACGATGGTTGGCAAACCGACCAGGCCGAGCGTTCGAAATAACTTGGAGGTCAATTCACTCCGGTCAGCATAATTCGGATCGTCCCGGTGAAACGGCAATCGAAAAACGATCTTGGATTGTTTGGTATTGATCCACCTTAGAATCTTCTCCGATTTGGTTTCTTGAAGCATCACCTTTCGAATCGCTGGAAGCGCGTTGGTTCCCATTTCAGCAAAAGCTTGCACGATGGGAGAATCACTCTGGCCATCCCAATGCAACAGTTCGATTACCCAACTGTGGGCTGTCTTTCCTTGATAAACAGCTTCCGACGTAGCAAGCCTTTGCCAGACAAACATCCCAAGCACCGCAAGGGCCAGGAATCCAAGCCAGATGCGGTCTCCTTTCCTCATATTGAGGTATGGCCGTACGGCCCGGTAAAATAACGGAAAGTGCGCCAGTTATTTATTAAACGGTTCATTTCGAAACAATTCCTCGCAATACATTCTGCAAAACTTCAGCCACACTGCCGGTGTGTGTTGAAACCGCGAAACGCCTGGCCACGCATTCGAAGGTCGTGTCGTGAAACGAGAGGATGTAATGTTCTAAACCCACGAATCGTTCGGGACGATGACGAGGGTGGGCGGAATCATGCGCTCCAAGCGCCTGATCCACGATGACTCGCGTACCTGGTCGGAGGCCGCGTGAGGCCAGAGGATGCCTTGAAAACGCCTCATCTTTGGGCGGTCCGAACATGTAAGCGTAAGGTTCCGTGAACTCCACAACAGCCACCGGCTCGCTCTGGGTTTGGTCACCCACTATGCGAACCGTCGTGACATCCCTATCGTCCGGGAAGTCCTGCAAGTAGAACGCCATGTGAAGGTGATGCTCAAGGGAATACATAGTGGCGCTCCTTCCAAATCACTGTGCCTACAGGAATATCTTCATTCGCAACCCGCTTCAATGCAATCTGCACGGACTTTTCGGGCGTCGCGAAATTGTAAAAACGGGACATGCTGAGAAACGCTTCGAACAGCATCAGCCAAGTATTGCGTTATCTTCCTTCCGGCAGTTTTGCTACCTGTCTGAAATCTCTTGCGCTTCATCAGCAGCATACTGACACCGAGCAGAGTGAAAAATGTGTCAGCTAATCAACCGTCAAAGCCGGGAATCTTTCCATCGAAGGGGGTGCTTGGCAGACGGGCGATATTACATCGACCGACGCGACGAGAGAATTAAATTAACGCAATTATTCTTGTGCGATTTGGCCCTGTCCGGGCATGCGGATATTAGAGCGACCACCCCGGAGCACGCGGTCAGTTCTCTCATTTGGGCAAGCACGATTGGGCAACCGGCACGAGTGTCCGAACTTCTCGAATTGCCCAAGAGCGTATCCGAGGCGGATGCCGCCAGACACTATGAATTCTTCACTCAACAATTGAGCAATGTCTTGAGTGCCAGGGAATTTATGTCAGTGGACGCGATCAAACCGAACCCCGATGGAACGCTTCGACTGAACTTCGCTTATCGCGATCTGAGACCGGCAAAACGAACCCTTTTCCCTTCATGCTGCGGCTTCACGAATCTGGCTGGAAAATTATTGTGGAAGGAGAGGTACCCAAAGGCTTCTGATGGAAGGTTCAAATCCCTTGATGAAAATCAACCGAAACCGGCGCCGGCTTTTTTTGCGAATTTTCGTGAGTTCCGCGGGGAGATTTTCAAACCCCCAACTTCATTGCGGGTGATTGATGGCAATACGCAGGTTGCTTAGATTAAGAATTGCACTCTCACAGCACCTTTTAATAGATTGTTTTAAGCTTGCGGCATTCTGCCAGAGTTGCTATACCACTCCCTGTTAGCGCCAGTTCTTTGACATTTGAATCAAATCGGACCAAAACTCCGCGTGAAAAAGCGTCGGGGGCCGGTTGGGTGCGTCCGGGCTTCGCCTGGCGACTGCTTTTGATACGCAGAACGCCAGGCGAAGGTCGAACCGCGTGCATTCGTTTGCGAATGTGCAAATCCGCAAACGAAGGCGCCATCGTCCACGATGTTATTCGCTATTATTCGTTGTTATTCGATAAAACACGCTATTATTCGTTATTACACATGACCCCCATATGGAGGGGAGGTGTATCCGAATCCGCACTTTGGACTCAAGACTTTGGACCTCGGACTACGATCGATCACGCTCCCTCACACTGCCACACGATATCACACGCTCTTTCCTATAGTTTTTATTTATCTCATATCGGATTCTTTGCGTTTTTTCCGTGCTCCGTCGCTTTGGCATAAGAGGAAGCGTTTCAGAGTTTGCTAAAAGCCCTATCCC
>JAQGOX010000270.1 GCA_028293365.1 Verrucomicrobiales bacterium
GCACTGCCAATTTGTCATCCGGAATCGGCAAGCCTCCTTCGGCGATGTGGAAACTACCTTCCGTCGTGCGGCGATCACTGCGGGGATTATGCAAAACACCCTGCTTGACACGATAGGAACTAAGCAGATCGGAAATAAATTCATCCTTGTCGGGAGGTAGCGACAAGGCACGCGCAAGACCGTGACGGTCGAGAACGAACGTATGTCCCGGCAGGCTGCACCGATCAGAAGTGTCACCAGTGTAACGCCGTAAGAAATCCTGTATCCGCTGGTCCGCGGGGCAGCGGTAATTCACCAGGAGTCGTTCGGTTTCCCGGTGATGCATCAGGAGGGAAGCAGTCATCTCGTCGAAAACTGAGTCAGCTTCCGTTCGAACGATAGGGCATCCCAATGAGGCGAGTTTGAGGTTGATGTAGTGGACCAATCTGGAATCAGCGGAAATATCCTCTGCTTCTCCGAGTCCAAGTGCGCGCGATAAATTCATTCAGTGCGCCGCTCCGAGCGGCGCTCAGAAGGTAATCCGCCCGGGAATTCTCACGCAAGCATTCCGATTCGGTTTCTGGAAAGCGGGAGCTCGGGTCAGGATTTGGCTTTTTTGCTCCCAAGTAAACGCGCTGGAAGAAACAAAATCGCCTTAAGCAAAGCAAAGACAGCCTCCAGCGTGATTCCCACAAGGCGTAGTGGCAAAGAAATGAGCCAGACGATAGGAAACGCGATCAGCGCGATCAAGGCCAGAGGCCAGCAAAGCACAAACAAAATGCACCATCCAATCAGCAAAAACAGAGTACTCATTCCTCAGGAAAAACACGCTGGAGCAAACAAAGTTTCAACTTTCGAAAAAGCTCAAAACATTCTCGAATTCAGTCGTAAATAGACCTCAAAACTTTTTGACATTCTTTATGAATTTCCTGTCTAATAAGAAAAGCCATGAAGAAAGAGAGTGAATTTCTCAAAAGGCCCTACGCGTACCACTAACGAACAGGGCAATAATGGGAAGCTTAATAAACGGAAATATCTACAGATTCCCAGCCTGCGAGGAACTGAACAGAGTAATCCATCACGACATTCTGCACAAGCAATCGCCCATTCCCGATTATTCCGGCGAGAAAGATGCCGCTCAAAGTTTAGAGCGCGAGCTCCGGCGCGCATTGCCTGCAAAGATTGTGGTTGGCCGGGTTCGTCGTCCAGTCGGCCATTGGTTCGCGCGCTACGAAAGCGATCCCAGCACCGCCACGGAAGTGGTGGCTGAAACCTATCCATTGGCTATCTCACGCCTGGCAGTTCTGTGCAGTTCGCGAATCGAAGATTGACGATCGGATGTGGGGCCGATCATCAGTGGACGAGCAACAACATTATGGCTTTATTAACCCGGCGACAAATGCTTGGAGGCGCGAGCGCGATTCTCGGCCTTGCCCCTGTTGGCACGTTCGCCGCCCAACTGGCTCCGCGCAGTGAATCCAACAAAGTGAAATTCAAAATAATTGTTGCAGGAGGCCACCCTGGGGATCCGGAATACGGATGTGGCGGGACCATTGCTCGTTTTACAGGGGCCGGACATGACGTCGGCCTGCTCTACTTGAATGAAGGTGAACCGAACGGATCGCCTGCGAGTGCGAAGGGCGTCCGAGTTGCCGAAGCAAAAAGGGCCTGTGAATTATTAAAAGCGCGGCCGCTTTATGCAGGACAGGTGGACGGGGCCGCTATAATCGATGCAAGCCATTACGCAAAATTCAAAGAAATTCTCGAACGAGAACAGCCGAATGTCGTATTCACGCACTGGCCCATCGATAACCACGCTGATCATCGCGCCATCTCGATGCTGGTTTATGAAAGTTGGATTCGCGTGGGCAAAAAATTTGCCCTGTATTTTTACGAAGTATCCAATGGCGAAGACACGCTGCAGTTTGCTCCAACCCATTACGTGAACATTTCCGAAACTACGGAGCAAAAGCGTTCCGCCTGCCTGGCACACGCCAGCCAGGCTCCTGATAAGTTTTACCCGCTGCAACAGTCGGTTACTCGTTTTCGCGGGGTCGAGAGCGGACATAAAGAAGCCGAGGCATTTATCAGGCACCTTCAAAGCCCTCCGTTCGATCTGCCGTAATCCCCTGCTTCACGGGAGAAATTCGCACATTAGCGGTTCTCTGGTGGGAAAAAGCCTTGTTCCAACACCTCCGATCCTTCATTTTGACCAGCGAGTCCGATCATGGAGAGAATTGCTTTAGCCATTGGCGCGCACCCCGACGATATCGAGTTCAAGATGTCGGGAACACTGCTTTTGCTCAAGGCGGCCGGATGGAAGATTCATTACCTTAATATCGCCGATGGATGCTGTGGAAGCACGCGTTATGGTCCGGCCAAATTGAGAAAGTTACGGGAGGCCGAGGCACGAAATTCCTGTGCGATCCTCGGAGCGCAGTTTCATCGAAGCCTTTGCCACGACCTGGAGATTCTCTATTCTCTCGCGCTCCTGCGCCGGCTTGCGGCGATCGTACGCGAGGTGGATCCGGGGATCATACTCACCCACCCTCCAGTGGATTATATGGAGGATCATACCAACGCCTGCAGGCTTGCGGTGACAGCGGCATTCGCGCGTGGCATGCCAAATTTCGAGACGATTCCTCCGCGAAAGAATGTTGATAGCGAAACGGTGATTTATCATTGCATGCCGCATGGGCTGACCGATCCATTAGGCCGCGCGGTTTCGCCTCAGTTTTTTGTGAACACGACCCCTGTTCAAGAAACAATGCGCAGGGCACAACTGGCGCACAAGAGCCAGCACGACTGGCTCCGAAGCAGCCAGGAGATGGAATCCTTCGTAAAATCAATTGAAGGCGCCTCGCTGGCGGTGGGAAAATTGTCTCGGAAGTTTCTCCACGCCGAAGGCTGGTGGCGGCATTCGCATCTCGGATTTGCTTCCGAAGATTCCGACCCATTAGTGAAAGAACTCGGCGCGGATCAAATCAAACGTCAAAAATCAAAAGGTTTCATTTATGCCACGTAAACTCTCTTCGATCGCACCTGACTGGTGGGACTATACCACTCTGGATTCGGAAATAATCGACGCTGCCGCAAAGCTCACCCCACAACAACTGCTGAAATTGTCCCGACCCGGTTTCAAAATTGTCTTTTACGACACGCTTGAGGAATTTTATCTCGCGGAGGCCCTGGAATATATCACCTCGTGGAAACAGAGCACTGATGATAATCCGGTCGGAATCTGCGGCCCGATCGGCCCGACTGAACAACTTCCATTAGTCGCACGGTTGGTCAACGCGCTCGATCTGAACCTTCGGTCTGCTCATTTTTGGGGTATGGATGAGTGGGCGATCGGTGGACGGGAAGTTGGGCCAAAACATCCATTGTCTTTCGAGCGCGCGGATCGAGAATTGTGCTTCGAACGGATCCGCAAAGATCTGCGCATCCCAAATGACCACCTGCACTTCCCAAAAGCGGACGCAACCCAGTATCGCCAATCCTGGGATTCGGGCGTGCGTTGCGCTGTCATGCAGGGGGGACAAGGCGATGTAAAGCATTGGGCTTTCAACGATCCACTGCCCCGCAAAGGCAAATATAAAAACGAACCACCGTCACCAGCCGAATATCGGAAATTGGCTACTCGCGTCGTGCAGTTGCATCCGCTCACCGTGGCGCAAAACGCGCGCACCAGCGGAGGTGGCAATATTTCGCTTGTTCCCACTCAGGCCATCAGCGTGGGGCCCGCGGAAACCTGGAAAGCGGAGAAGGTTTCGATCTGGCACGGAGGAAAACATGATAACCCTTTTGGCCAACGCCTCACCGCATTCATGATTTCAAAGCGAGTCATCGATAGCGCAGTCCCGATGTCGTTGCTTGCAGACCATCCAAATGTTCAATTTAACTACTACACTGGAGGGATCGGAAATTGCGCCATCGAAATGCATTAAAAGCCATTTTCTCCAAATAAGCAGTTGATTTCCGGCTTTGATATGGTAAATGTCCCCTCCCGCTCACGGTGAGCAGGGAACAATTTTATATATATGGCACAGCATCCTAGTCTCCGTGGCGCCAGCGCTTTGGGCGCGAAGCGCAATGTTTTGAAGCGTTTCGAGCGCGTTGAACTGCTTAAAAAACGTGGCCTGTGGAAAGACGGCGACCGAGTAATCGGCCTCCGCAAGACCAAAGGCGAGGCTTAATTCGATCCGGTGAGCAGCACCCGGCAATGTCGGTGCGTTTGCAAAAATTCCTGGCAGAAGCGGGCATCGCTTCCCGCCGGGCGAGCGAACAATTAATTGTTCAAGGGCAGGTCCATGTCAACGGCCGGCCCGTGAGTGCGCTTGGCACAAAGATCGATCCTTCAGAAGATAAAGTAACGATTGACGGCAAGCTGGTAAAACCGAAGCGCAAACTCTACCTCGCGATCCATAAGCCGCCCGGTTACATTTGTTCCCGTAACGATCCGGAGAACCGGCGATCTGTCGGCGAACTGCTGCCAAAGGAATGGAATAATCTGTACTCCGTCGGCCGTCTCGATTACTGGAGTGAAGGGTTGATTTTCTATACTAACGACGGCGATTTCTCCCTCAAGCTGACACACCCCCGATTTGGCGTAAAAAAGATCTATCGTGTTGCACTCAAAGGCAACGTCGATCAGCAACGACTGGCTCCCCTCACTCGAGGCATCATGGACGATGGAGAGATGCTCAAAGCGGAGCGAGTGCGAATCTTAAAAGGGAACAATTCCCGAAGCATGGTGGAGGTAACCTTGCGGCAAGGGAAAAATCGGGAATTGCGGCGTATGTTCGAAGTCCTTGGCATTGAAGTTGAACAACTCCAGCGTACTCAAATTGGTCCGGTTAAGCTCGCGGAATTGCCCAAAGGCAAGTGGCGAACATTGACAGCGACCGAAATTAAATCTTTACTCTCACCCAAGGTTTGACCGCTTCCGGGAACCTGCTGTCGCGCCGCGGCAGTTGCGAATCGCAAATTGTTCTGTCATGAAGATTTATCATTGGGCCGCGGGCCTCGCATTGCTAAGTGGATTGATTCTCGAATATTCACTCGGAGAAGAAACCGCAGTGGTCACGCAGAAAAACGTGAATGTGCGGGGACAGCCTTCTTTATACAGCGAAGTCATAACGCATCTCAAACAAGGTGACAAAGTTACCGTGCTTGAGGAAATCACTCCCGAAAAGCCAAAACCTGGGGATCCAGACAAATGGGCTCGCATAAAGCTTCCCGAGGATACACACGTCTGGGTTTTTGCACCGTACGTAAAAGATAACGCCATTGCGGTTCCCAAATTGAATTTACGCGGCGGACCAGGGGAAAATTTCAGCGTTCTCGGCCGAATGCAAAAAGGGGAAAGCATCAAACCAATTCGCACCCTTCAGGATTGGATCGAAATCGAAGCGCCGACAAACAGCTCAGCATTTATTGCATTTGAAGTTATTAAACTTACACCTGCCGAGCCCACAGCCACGAACGTGGTCGACGCTGCTGCTGGCCTTACGGCACCGGCGGTATTGCCAATAAAAAATCAACCGGTAAAGACTGAACCAACGATTAAGCAAGTTGAGCAAACTAACCCGCCCAGCGTGACGAACACTACTTTGGTCACAACCAACGCGGTCGCTTCGGCAAAACCGGAACCTCAGAAAATTGAAACGAGAAAGG
>JAQGOX010000533.1 GCA_028293365.1 Verrucomicrobiales bacterium
CCAGGCTACGGTCGTCAGCAATTTGTTCTTCGACGCAAAAACCTTGGAGCCGGTGTTCATTAACATGAAACAACCGGTGCCGTAGGTGTTTTTCACCATGCCGGGCTGCGTGCAAATCTGGCCGAACAGGGCAGCCTGCTGATCGCCTGCGATCCCCGCGATTGGAATAGAACCTCCAACAAGATCCGTTTGCCCATAGATTTCACTGGAACTGCAAACTTCCGGCAGAATCGACGCGGGGATTTCGAACAACTCAAGAAGTTCCTTGTCCCACTTTAGTGTCGTGATATTGAACAACATCGTGCGCGAAGCATTGGTAACATCGGTTACGTGGCGGCGTCCGCCGGTAAATCTCCAAATCAGCCAGCTATCGACCGTCCCGAAAGCCAATTGGCCACGTCGCGCTTTTTGCGCTGCTCCTTTAACATTCTTCAGAATCCAGTGAAGTTTGGTTCCCGAGAAATAGGCGTCAACCACGAGACCAGTTTTCTTCGAAATCGTTGGCTCGAGTTTTTGAGCCTTTAATTTATCGCAAGCTGCCGCCGTGCGCCGATCCTGCCAGACGATTGCATTGTAGATGGGCTGTCCCGTCTCACGATCCCATACGAGCGTAGTCTCGCGCTGATTCGTAATTCCGATGGCAGTAATCTCATGTGGCGCGGCCCCAGCTAAAGCAATCGCTTCGCGTGCCACTTCCAACTGACTGGACCAGATATCCTCCGGGGTATGTTCAACCCAGCCTGGCTTTGGGAAAAGCTGGGGAAATTCTCGTTGCGCCTTCGAAACGATCTCCCCGGCACGATTGAACAGTATTGCGCGAGAACTGGTAGTGCCCTGATCGAGGGCCAAAATATACTTCATAAACGAAACCTTGGATTAGGCGGGCCAGAAAGTTTTATAGAAGAACGCGCCCAAAATGCCGCCAATGATCGGGCCCAGAATCGGCACCCATGCATAATCCCATTCCGAGCGACCCTTCCCCGCGATCGGCAACAGGTAGTGCGCAAGCCGAGGACCCAGATCGCGTGCGGGGTTTATTGCGTAGCCAGTCGGTCCACCCAGCGAAAGTCCAATTGACCAGATCAATACACCGATCAGCAACGGCCCCATGCCTTTGCCGATACCAGATTCCGGAACCATGTTTTGCGGCGAAAGGATTGCGAGAACCCCAAGCACCAGCACAAACGCGCCAATGATTTCAGTAATCAAATTCAGCCGATGATGCTTCATCGCAGGGCTGGTGCAAAAAACCCCGAGCTTGGCCGCCGGATCCGGTGTTTCGCCCCAATGCGGCAAATACGCAAGCCAAACGAGGATTGCTCCCGCAAAAGCCCCCGCAAGTTGCGCAAAGAGGTAACCCAGAACCTTGCTGGCTTCGAATTTTCCGATCGCGAACAGGCCAAGGGTAACCGCGGGATTGAGATGCGCGCCGCTAAATGGCGCCGCCGCGTAGATGGCCACCGCCCCTCCGAGCCCCCAACCGGTGGCGATAACCATCCAACCAGCGCTTTGTCCTTTAGAGCGATTGAGCAGGACATTTGCCACAACGCCATCGCCCAACAGTATCAAAAGCGCTGTCCCGATAAATTCCGCGGTATATGGTGACATGAGGGGTTTCAGCAATTGACCTAAGATAACCGGCTGTTTGAAGCAAGTATTCTTTTCCGCGACACGTCCCTTTTCGAGTGCCAGTTGAGAGGAATGGCGTATTTAGTGCGCTTCGAGCCAGTTCTCTCCGATTCCGATATCCACAACTACCGGCACGTCCAGTGCAATCGCGGTTTGCATTTTGTCTCGAACCATGGCGCGGACTTCCGGCTCTTCAGGCCGATAGAGGTCGAAGACCAGTTCGTCATGGACCTGTAAAAGCATCCGCGTCTTCAGTTTGCGTCGCTCCAGTTCTTCATGAATGGAAACCATTGCGATCTTGATCATATCAGCCGCACTTCCCTGGATCGGGGCGTTGATCGCATTACGTTCCGCCGAGCCTCGGATGGTAGCATTCGAGGAACGAATATCGCGGATATACCGGCGGCGACCCGTGACGGTCTCCACATAACCGCGTTCCCTGGCGAACTCGATTGTGTCACTCATATAACGCCGAACACCGGGGAATTGTGCAAAGTAGTGATCGATGATTTCTGATGCCTCGCGGCGTGGGATGCGCAACCGCTGCGCAAGGCCAAATGCTGAGATACCGTAGGCGATTCCGTAGTTCACCATTTTGGCTTTGCGCCGCATTTCAACTGTAACCATTTCGAGGAATACGCCGAAGACCCGCGCGGCCGTGGCGGTATGAATATCCAGATCTCTCTGAAAGGCCTCAATCATAGCCTGCTCTTTGCTGAGAGCCGCAATAATGCGGAGCTCGATTTGAGAATAATCTGCTGCAAGCAGACGATGATCTCTATCGCGTGGAATGAACGCTTTGCGGATTTCCTTCCCCTGATCGCTGCGAATCGGAATATTTTGCAGATTTGGGTTATCGGAAGCGAGGCGGCCCGTCGAAGTACTTGCCTGTCGATAAGTCGTGTGCACGCGGCCGGTTTTCGCCCAAATCGTAGTGGGCAACGTATCGACGTATGTCGACTTCAGCTTGCTTCCACCGCGGTATTCCAAAATCCGTTGGACGATTTCGTGGTCCGCCGCGAGTTCCTGCAGGACTTGTTCACTGGTGGCGTACTGCCCGGTCTTCGTTTTCTTTGCGCCTTCGACCAGCTTGAGTCGCTCGAACAGAATCTCCCCGAGCTGGCGTGGTGAATTCAGGTTAAATTCGCTCCCCGCGAGTCGATAGATCGCCTGCTCGCATTCGGCAATTTGCCTGCCCAGCACTTCACCAAATTCTTTAAGCGTTCCACCATCCAGTCGTATTCCTTCGAACTCCATCTCGACCAGCGCAGGAATCAACTTCGCTTCGATTTCATAAAAAACTCTTTCCTGGCATTTCTCGCGCAATTGCGGCTCCAGCAAAGCGCGCAGTTGCAATGCGAGGTCCGCCTCCTCGATGGACCGGTCGGCTCGCCCTCGAATCGTCGCCTCACTCAGCTCCGGTGTCACTTCGGTCGCAACTACAATCGGTGTATAACCAAGCGCTGCCTCACTCATATAGCCAAGGCCGTGACGCAAGTCGGGCTCCAGCAAGCTATGCGCGAGCATCGTATCAAAAAGCTTCCCGCGCAGTGCAATCCCGGCCCAGCGCAAAACACTCGATACGCGTTTGAGATCGTGGCCTGTCTTATCGATGTTCGCATTTTCGAAAAGTGGACGAAAACGCTCCAACAACGCTTTCTTTTCCGTCACTGCTGATGGCACTTCCACAAACCACCCCTTGTGCGGTTCAATGCTAAAGGCAAGTCCTGTGATGCACGCCTGTTTCGGATCAGAAAGCGAACATTCCAGAGCAACGGCAAACGAAGGCTGTGAGCCCAGGTTTTGGATCAATTTCGTCTGTTGTTCCCGCGCGGTTAGGATTTCGTATTCATGTGAAACATCTTGGATTGATTTTAAAATCGGAGAAACAGCAGCGGGACCGACCGGTGGAGACGCGCCCTCCAAATCCAGCGGTACGTTTTCCGGGGCGCTTTTCTCCGCGACGGAAACATTGAATCCACGGCCCGCTTTAAAATCGTCACCGTAGAGCCGTTTCCCAATGGAATTAAATTCAAATTCAACGAACAACTCTTTAAGGGCCGCATCGTTTCGTTCACGGACTCGAAACTTCGCGAGGTCCTTTTCGACGGGAGCATCGCAGTGGAGCGTAGCGAGTCGCTTTGAAAGCAGGGCCATCTCGCGGTTTTTTTCGAGAGTCTCTTTCATTTTGCCTTTCACCTCCTCCAGGTGCTCGAGCAGATTCTCGATTGTCCCGAATTGTCCAATCAGTTTGCTGGCAGTTTTTTCGCCGATACCGGGGACTCCGGGGATATTGTCCGAGCTGTCTCCCATTAACCCGAGAATATCCACGACTTGTTCCGTACGCTGAATACCCCATCGGGCCAGGATCTCTTTCACCCCCATAATCTCGACCCCTTCCCCCATGCGCGATGGCTTGTAAACGAATATCTTGTCGCTGACGATCTGCCCGAAATCTTTGTCCGGCGTCACCATGTAGGTAATGAAATCCTGCTTCTCAGCGGCGCGTGCGAGCGTTCCAATGATATCATCCGCTTCACAACCGTCGCATTCAAGCAGTGGAATATTAAAGGCCTCAATCATCCGGCGGACATGGGGAAGCGCAGCGCTCAAATCTTCGGGCATGGATTGCCGTTGCGACTTATACTCAGCGAACTCTTTGTGCCGCGGTGTTGGCGCGTCGGTATCAGAAGCGATCGCGATATGAGTCGGCTTCTGATTGTTAAGCAGATCCAGCAGCGTTTGCGTGAACCCGTACAATGCCGAGGTATTCACTCCCTTCGAAGTGAAAATCGGTCGAGCAATCAGAGCGAAGTGCGCGCGATAAACCAGCGCCATGGCATCGAGCAAAAATAACTTGTTCGGCATTCGAATAGCATAATCAGAGCCGCCTGACTTGTCCTGAAGAATTACCGGTCCGGCGCGCTGGCCAGGATTAGTTTAAAAAATCTGTCTAGCTCCGCCTGTCGTGCTGCAATCTCGAAACGCATCTGCCGGAACCTGACCTCCGCCCCCCCCGCTATCAGCGACAGTGCGGATTGCTATTCCGGTTGCACGAGCTACGCGGCTTGGTTTTTGAAGTAGGCGGGACCACTACACATACTCTCGCTCTCGTGAATCAGTTCTTCGACCTTAAAAAGCTGTTCTTCGAGCTGTGCGACATTTCGCCCTCGTTTTGCAAGACGCCCCATCACCCGAATCAGCGAACTGCGAAGGAATAATAATGTTGCGAAAACGTCCATAGACAAGGTTAAGCTCATTTGGTTGCCACGCCAGACGGTTCACATACGTATGCACACAGGGGGCAAATGACCACCTACCCATCACGGAAAAGCACTAGGGTGAACATCGGATAAAGAATTTCCGGCAGCAGTTGCCTTTCGTCGAGGCACGACCATTTTTCGGGAACCAAACAGACGGCTGTGCCTCTCATCTGTTATAATGAACCAATATGGATCAGGAACTGGATTTTGAAATGCTCGTTGAGCTTCATTATCCAGCTCTGTACCGGTTCGCTTTCAGTCTGACGAGGCAAGAGAGTGACGCCCGCGATTTAACGCAGCAGACCTTTTACATTTGGGCCAAAAAAGGGACTCAATTGAACGACAAGACCAAGGCAAAAAGCTGGCTTTTCACCACCTTGCACCGCGAGTTCCTGGTGCGGCGGCGGAAAATCGTCCGCTTTCCCGAAGTTGACCTGGGTTCCACAACGGATCTGCCGGAAGTTGCGCCTAAACTGGAGTCGGCGGATGCACCCCTGCTTCTGCAAGCCTTAGCCAGAATTGATCCATCATTTCAAGCGGCCGTTTCCCTCTTCTACCTGGAGGATTACAGCTATGCGGAGATCGCGGGTATTCTTGAAATTCCTTTGGGAACGGTTAAATCGAGAATCGCCCGCGGGGTGGGGCAACTGCAACGGCTCCTCATTACTACGGAACGGGCCATTTCAGGGAGGAACCCATGACGCAACACGAGGCAAAACAAGTTTTGCTCCGGTATCGCGAAGAAGTCTCTGACTCAAGCGATCTGGAAATAAAATTGGCTCTGGAGGTCGCAGCGCGTAATCCAGAATTGAATGAATGGCTCACGACGCATCGCAATTTTCAAATCGCCGCGGTTGATCAACTCCGTTCGATACCGGTGCCGCCAGACTTTAAAGCGGTAATCCTCGCCGGCAAACCGACCCACTCCGTTCTCGGGCGTACCTCATTTTTGGCGATGGCCGCGCTTCTCGTGGGACTGGCCGTGAGTGCGGCCCTCTGGTTTAGACCACCATCAGAAACTAAAACGTTCGCTAATTTTCAGAACCGTATGATGAATTTTGTGTTGCGCACTTATCAAATGGATATCTTATCCACGGATCAGGCCAAGGTTCGTGAATACCTTGCGGCCCATGGAGCGCCTTCTGATTACGCGCTAACACCAGCTCTTTCGAGATTGCCAGTGAAAGGGGGTGGCCGTTTATCATGGCAAAACCATCCGGTTGGCATGATCTGTTTTGACCTGCCACAAAAAGAAACTCTTTACTTGTTCGTCGTAGACCGAGCGGTAATACCGGATAGCCAGGTACCTGATAAGCGTTCACTCGTGACCCCGGGCGCCCGCTTGAGCACGGCGACCTGGAGTGATGGGCAAAGGATTTATATGTTGGCCGCCCCAATCGACGCGGAAGCGCTGGCAAAGCTCGCGGAGCGAAACGGCTAGCCCTGCGCTGATCACCACCAACCGCGGCCAGTCGAACGCCGGTCTGCGCTGCGGTCAAGTTTGGACCCGGTTCGAAATGATCGGAGTCCACCCAATCAGCCCTAGACTTGATCGCGATTCTTCGCAATGGTGTTACAAATGGACGAATCAACACTGGATGAGCTGACGAACGTGGTGCGTCGTCAGATCGAATTGATCGGAGAAAATCCCGGACGTGAGGGGCTCTTGAAGACACCCTCCCGAGTCGCGAAATCCCTGGAATTTCTCACTCAAGGCTATAAACAGGATCCCAAAGCCGTATTGAACGATGCTCTCTTCGACGCGACCTCAGACGAAATGGTAATCGTTAAAAATATTGATTTTTACAGCCTGTGTGAACACCACATGCTTCCCTTTTTCGGTAAATGTCACATCGCCTACCTGCCAAATAAAAAGGTAATCGGCCTTTCAAAGCTGCCGCGATTAGTCGATGTGTTTGCCCGCCGGTTGCAAATCCAGGAACGGATGACGCATGAAATCGCCACGGCGGTGCTCGAGTTAATTGGCGCCCAGGGTGTCGGTGTCGTGATCGAAGCCCAACATCTCTGCATGATGATGCGTGGCGTGGAAAAACAAAACTCCTACGCCATGACCTCCGCAATGCTCGGCCATTTCCGGGAAGATGCGCGAACTCGGGCCGAATTCCTGGAATTGATCCGACACCAACGAGGATCTTAGCTGTGACCGAGCTCCCCGGTTCCGGGCGGTCGCCGGCGAACCTAGATGATCGTGCCGTGCGGAATGATTCCATTCTTGGGAATCATCACGATGCCATCCCTGATGTAATAGAGCGGATGATCGAGATTATCCGGCTTGCCCGCCGGGGTGATCACGCAATTATCTCCGATTCGCGCATTTTTATCGATAATCGCATTTTCAATGCGCGTATTTTTCCCGACACCAATACGAGGCCGACCCGCCGTCTCATTCTGACGGATCGATTCGTCAGATTCGAAGTAATCGCATCCGAGCAAAATGGTCCGATACAAATAGCTGCCGATATCCACAAGGCTCCGGATGCCAACGATACTGTGATTAATCCGGGCATGGTTGATGATACATCCGTCCGAAACAATAGCGTGATCGATTTCCGCCCCATTGATTTTCGATCCTGGCAAAAATCGTGGACGCGTGAAAATGGGTGCGCTCATATCGAAGAAATTGAACCGGGGAAGTTCGGTGGCGAGGTTCAGATTCGCTTCAAAGAAGGAACGTATGGTTCCGATGTCCTCCCAGTAACCCTGGAATATGTGTGAAAACACCCGATGCGTCTCAATCGCGGCCGGAATGATATGCTTGCCGAAATCCGTAAAATTATTGTCGAGCAGCTTTAAAAGAATATCCCGGTTAAAGACGTAAATACCCATGGACGCCAAAAATGATTCTTCGTTCCCTTCGATTCCCAGCTTTGGAAACCAATCCTGCGGCAGACGCAATGAATCCAGCAACGCCGGTTCCTTCGGCTTTTCCACAAATCGCGTGATGCGTCGTTCTTCATTGATATGAAGAATTCCGAGTGCCTGGGCATTTGCACGGTCCACCGGAATTGTGGCAATCGTGATTTCCGCCTGGTTTTCAATATGTTCCGTGATGATTTCGCGGAAATCCATTCGGTAAAGCTGATCGCCGCTCAGAATCAGTGCGTACTCAAAATTCGCATTCAGGAAGTGCATGAGGTTCTTCCTCACCGCGTCTGCAGTACCCTGATACCAAGAGGTATCCGCAAACGTTTGCTCGGCCGCAAGAATCTCCACGAAACCTCCAGAGAAATGATCAAATTTGTAGGACTGCGAAATGTGGCGATGCAGCGATGCGGAATTGAACTGCGTCAGCAGATAGATCCGCTTGTATCCGGAGTTGAGACAATTCGAGATCGGAATGTCCACCAGCCGATATTTCCCCCCCAGCGGCACGGCTGGCTTCGATCGCTCCATGGTAAGCGGGAATAGTCGCGTCCCCTGTCCTCCCCCCAAAATAATTGAGAGAACGTTCGAAATATTCAGCGATTTGATCTTGGATGATGGCATACTGGGTCCTTCAGCATTCTTCAACACGTTTCGATCAAATTAGTGTGCCTGCTACTTTCTGCAATAGTATTCAGCAAATCTTCGAAACCCGCCGGGGTTTAAACGGTCCATGTTACTGGAAAAAATGCCCGGCTCACAGTAAAGGCCGCCAATCGCGATCCGCATGATGCTTCTCACTATTAAAAAAGACAAAGAATGTCAGCGCACCGAATATTGTCCGGACGCTTCGAGAACTACTCAGCTCCGCGACCCTTGAAAAATGTCGGGAAATAAGCGGGCGATTCTGTGCGGATGACGGCACTGACATTGCAGCCCTCATGGATTGAGGGGCTTGATCTTGGCTGAGAGATACCTATCCTTGCGCATCTGATCGAATTTTATGTGTGGAATCGTAGGCTATATTGGAAAACAGGAAGCAACTCCGATTATCATCGAAGGGCTTCGTCGCCTGGAATACCGTGGTTACGATAGCGCCGGTCTCGTCGTTCTGCGCGAAAACGATCTCCAAACCCGCAAAAAAAAAGGAAAAATCGACGAAGGTTTGGCCCGCCTGGTTTTGGAATCACCACTCACCGGCACTACCGGAATCGGTCACACCCGCTGGGCCACCCACGGCGCCCCCACTGACGAAAACTCGCATCCGCATTTCGATCAAACCGGCCGTATTGGAATTGTACACAACGGAGTCATCGAGAACTTCGACCAGATCAAAGATCGTCTGCTTTCCGAAGGTCATACTTTCCAATCCGCCACCGACACGGAAGTGCTCGCGCATTTGATCGGTGAATATTATGACAAGCCCAGATCTCGGAATGGCGAATCGCTTCATCCCCTGACCGATGCTGTGATGGGCGCATTGCGTGAAGTCATCGGAACCTACGGCATCGGCGTCGTCTGTTCCGAGCATCCCGGAATTCTGGTCGGAGCCCGGCGGGGTTCGCCTTTGATCGTTGGCGTTGGCGATGGAGAGAACTTCCTCACCAGCGATACCAGCGCCGTCGTAGCCCACACTCGCCAGGTCATCTATCTCAACGATTACGATGTCATCACTCTCACTCCCGAACGATTTACTGTAAACAGCCTGGGCACCGACAGTGCCAAGGTGCAGATCAGCCAGATTGAGTTCGGCGCGGAAGCCTCCGAAAAGGGTGATTTTCCTCATTACATGCTCAAGGAAATCTTCGAGCAACCGCGCACCGTCGAGAATGCTTTGCGCGGACGCGTGGACAAAGAGGAAGTTACCGCGAAATTCGGCGGTTTGAATCTGTCCACGGCCGAGCTCCGCGCAATCGATCAAATCGTTATCCTCGCCTGCGGCACGAGCTGGCACGCCGCGTTGGTGGGCGAATATTTATTCGAGGAATTCGCCCATATACCAGTCGAAGTCGAATATGCCAGCGAATTTCGCTATCGCAACGCTCCAATCGAAAAAAACACGCTGGTGCTCGCAATCACCCAGTCGGGCGAAACCGCGGATACCCTCGCGGGAGTCCGCGAATCCAAACGCCGGGGCCACCCGGTCCTTGCAATTTGCAACGTGGTTGGAAGCACTATCGCCCGCGAAGCGCATGGCGGTATTTACTTGCATGCGGGACCCGAGATCGGAGTTGCCTCAACGAAAGCCTTCACCTCACAGGTCACGATTTTAACGATGCTGGCCGTGTTGATGGGACGCGTTCGCATGCTTTCATCCCGTCGCGGTCTGCAGGTCATTAAAGCGTTGGAAGAGGTTCCGGCCCAAATGGAAAAGATCCTCGCTCAGAAAGATCACATCAAAGCCATCGCGCAGAAATACGCGCATGTGGAAGACTTTTTCTTCCTCGGGCGCCAATACAGTTTTCCCGTCGCTCTTGAAGGCGCCCTCAAATTGAAGGAAATCTCCTACATCCACGCGGAAGGCTATCCTGCCGCCGAAATGAAGCACGGTCCAATCGCAATGATCGATGAGAAAACACCGACTGTCATCCTGATCCCGACCGATTCCCTATACGACAAAACGATTAGCAATCTCCAGGAAATCAAAGCCCGCAAAGGCCCCTTGATCGCCGTGGCGAACGAGGGCGATTCCCGCATCGCCAGCATGGTCGAAGATGTCATCTACATCCCCGCCACGCTCGATCCCATCTTCCCGTTGCTCGGTGTCATTCCACTCCAGTTACTCGCATACTACATTGCCGTCGAACGAGGCTGCGACGTGGACAAACCACGCAACCTCGCAAAGAGCGTGACTGTCGAGTAGCGCTCGGCCCATCGGCGGCGCTCCGCGCGACTCGATTCTCCTTTCCGCCCGGTCCTTAGCGTGAAAAAAATCGCGGCACGAGAATGGAGTTACTTCGGGCGCGAGCGGCTCACCCTCTTTTGCGCAGCACGTTCTTCCACCCCGAGCGCCAACCCAACTTCCTGAAGAGACTTGTTTTCGAAATAACGCAACACAATCGCGTCGCGATCAGGCCGCCCCAGTGAAGCCATCGCGTCGTCGAGCAACGGGGCCAACTCAATCCAGGTTGTGGCAGTCGTGTTTGGCGGAACGATGGAATCCATAAATGCGTCCTGTTCGCGGCGGACCCGGCGCAATTCAGCCCGTTGGAAATTCGCCGCAGTCAATCGCGCGGTCTGGTAAAGCCAGCCAGACAGGATCGTCCGCGATCCCAGCGACGACGCCTTGCGCGCCAGGATGATGAAAACCGCTTGCGCGATTTCCTCCGCGTGATGCGGGTTGGCGGTGTGGCGTAGCGCAACAGAATGAACCAGACGGATATGGCGGTTCACCAGAACCGCAAAAGCCTGTTCGCACCCGCGCCTGACAAATTCCGCCAGCAAT
>JAQGOX010000534.1 GCA_028293365.1 Verrucomicrobiales bacterium
GCCTTGCCGTGACCTCGGCCGAACACCCGCTCTTTGACGGGGCGGCCATGCCCACGGGTATCGTGGCGATATTGGAGCGTTTTCATCACGATGGCACAAATCCGGTTGCGCTTTCATCCGCCGATCGTGGGGCACTTTTGAACTGGTGGAAGATTTCTGAGAGTGGATGGCAATCACTGCACGCGCAGGTGGAAACTCACGCACGCCAGGCTCCCCGGCCCAAGCTCACCAAAGTGCTGGTCTGTGCTGAGGGATATCCTGCGCTGCGCATGAACACCCAAGGCGCGGACTTTTTCAATCAAACCTATTTTTTGCAACGCGGTAGCACCGATCTCAAAGGTGAAGTCGCCACACCGGGCTTTCTTCAAGTGTTGGTCCGGGAAAACGAAGAGGAAAAACGCTGGCAATGGCAACCGCCCACAGGCGCGAAGTTCTCCGGCCGTCGCCGCGCGCTGGCCAATTGGATGACGGATGCCGGTCACGGTGCTGGCCACTTGCTCGCTCGCGTCGCAGTGAATCGACTTTGGCAACATCATTTTGGTCAGGGACTCGTTGCGACGCCGAACGATTTTGGAGTGCAGGGCTCGAAACCCGTGGATCCGGAGTTGCTCGATTTTCTCGCATCCGAACTAATCCGCAATGGTTGGCGGCTCAAACCGATCCACCAACTCATTATGAGCAGCGCCGTGTATCAGCAGGATATAATCCGCGACACCAACGGGGCGAAGATAGATCCAGCGATTGCGCCGCTCTTGCGCAACGGGCCTCAACGTCTGGAAGCGGAAGCCATCCGCGATTCTCTCCTCTTCGTTTCGGGGCTGCTCGACACGAATATGTTTGGCCCAGGTACTTTGGATGAATCGAGCCGGCGTCGCAGCATTTACTTTACTATGAAACGCAGCCGGCTCGTGCCGGCGATGCAGTCATTCGATGCTCCCGAACCTCTCGTTAGCCAGGGCTCGCGCCCCATCACAACGGTGGCCCCGCAGGCGTTAATGCTAATGAATAGCCCAAATGTCCGCGCGTGGTCTGCCGCCTTTGTGCAACGTTTTGCTCCGAGTCCAAAGCGACCGCCTACGGATGCAATCGCTCGCGCCTATTCCCTGGCGTTGAATCGGCAACCCACCAAACATGAACGCACAGAAGCCCATGCTTTTATCGAACAGCAGACTGCCCGCTACGAAAGCGAACAGAAGCAAGATGCTCGCGAACTCGCGCTGACCGATTTTGCTCAGGTCCTTTTAAGCCTCAACGAATTCATTTATGTGGAATAATCCGCCTTTCATCAGCCGCCGTGATTTGCTCCGTCGTGCCGGTTGCGGCGCTGGACTGCTCGCCCTCGCGGGGCTTTTTCAAGACTCGGGATCCCTCCTGCATTCCGCGAAGGCCGCCGTGATCAATCCGCTCGCTCCGCGGCCCCCGCAATTCCCAGCCAAAGCCAAATCGGTCATTTGGTTATTCATGAATGGCGGTCCCAGCCAGGTGGACACATGGGACTACAAACCGGAGCTGATTAAGAGTGACGGGAAGGAACTTGCCGGGTTCGACAAGAAGACTGGATTTTTTACCGACTCGGTGGGGCCGCTCATGAAATCGCCCTTCGAATGGGCGCAGCATGGCCAGAGTGGGACCTGGGTCAGTGATCTTTTTCCGAACCTCTCTCGTCACGTGGATAAGATGGCTTTCATCCATTCGTGCCACACGGAGTCGAACAACCACAGTCCGGCTCTATTCATGATCAACACCGGTTCCACACGCATGGGCTTTCCCTGCGTCGGTTCCTGGGTGACTTATGGAATGGGGAGTGAAAGCCGAAATCTCCCGTCATTTGTTGTCATGAGCGATCCCCTTGATCGCGGACTGCCCAAAGGCAACGCAAGTAATTGGGGTGCTGGTTTTCTACCCAGCGTTTATCAAGGCATCTGGCTGCGACCCAAAGGCGATCCCATCGACAATCTCAAGCCGCCAACTGGAATGCGTGATGCCGACCAGCGCGCCCAGCTCGATTTCCTTGCAAAGCTGAACCGGGAACATCTCATCCACGGTCCAGCGGAAAATGAACTGAACGCACGTATCGAAAGCTTTGAACTCGCGTACCGGATGCAAACCGCGGCCCCTGAAGCTTTCGATATTGAACGCGAGCCCGAAAACGTCAAACGCCTCTACGGCTTGGATCAGAAACATTGCCGCCATATCGCGGGCCAATGCCTGATGGCCCGGCGCATGGTCGAGCGCGGCGTTCGCTTCGTGCAGATTTATTCCGGGGGAATGGAGAACCAGCGCAGTTGGGATGGACACGAGGATATCGTTGGCAATCACCAGGGGTTTGCGCGCGAAACGGACCAGCCAATTGCTGGCCTGCTTGCCGATCTCGAACAACGCGGTCTTCTTGATGAAACTCTGGTCATTTGGGGCGGCGAATTCGGTCGCCTGCCCGTTTCGCAAAAAGCCAAAAAACCAGGCCGCGATCACAACCCAAACGCGTTCACCTATTGGATGGCCGGTGGCGGAGTCAAAGGCGGTGTCCATTTCGGCGCGACCGACGAACTGGGCAACAAAGCCGTCGTCGACAAGGTGAGTGTGAATGACCTCCACGCCACGATTCTGCATCTGCTCGGTTTTGATCACGAGCGCCTCACCTACTTTTACAATGGCCGGAACTTCCGCCTCACCGATGTCGCGGGCCAGGTGGTGAAAGCGATACTGGCCTGAACTTTATCCTTTAAATATGCGTATTTTTTTTGCATTCACACTTTTGATCCTGACCGCAGCTTCCGCGGCCGCCGAACAGATCGAGCTAACCTTGCAAACGCGAGACCCGGAAACGGGCAAGATCGTGCTCACCACTGCGAAAGTGGATCCTAAACGGGTCGGCGTCATCGCAGTGGATGTTTGGAATTTTCATTGGTGCAAGACCGCGACTATGCGTGTCGACGCTATTGTGCCACGCATGAACAAAGCTCTGGATGCAGCTCGCGCGCTTGGAATGAAAGTGATGCTATGTCCCAGCGATGTCGTCGACAACTACGTCGGCTACCCGCAACGCGAAGCCATATTTGCTCTCCCCAAAATTCCCGTGCCTTCGGTTGTAAACGTCACCTGTCCAGCGGTTCCGGATGCCGGTGGCTGCGCCTGCGGTCGCGAACGTTGCGCCGTCAACTACGGTTGGGATGGCATGCACCCGTCATTGCATATTGGCGACGATGATCTCATGCCCGACACCCAGGCCGAAGTTTACGCCGTGTGCCAGAAGTACGGACTGACCGATCTGATTTATGTCGGCTTCCACACGCAGGTTTGTCTCCTGGGCAAGCCGATGGGCCTGAAAGCGATGAAATCCGCGGGACTGCGCTGCATGCTGGCCCGCGACATGACCGACGCCCATCCCGGTTACGATCCTTCTCGAAATTTCACCCCCGACCTTAATACCGAACAGGTCGTCGCGCATTTCGAAAAATACCTGGCACCCACGATAAGTTTTCAGGATGAATTGACGA
>JAQGOX010000565.1 GCA_028293365.1 Verrucomicrobiales bacterium
TTTGCTCGAAGCGAGATTTGCCCAAAACGTTTCCAGATCGGGAGATTTCGGAAAAACGCCCGCCATCCCAACAATTGCAATCGGTTCTGAGGCGCGGGAATGGGAGTTGGAAGAAGTAGCCCCCGAGGAAACACTCTCAACCTCTGGATTGGATTCAGTTGTTCGGAAAGAAATTTCAGATGAGCCGTTTAATCGCCGGTCTCCAACGACGTCCGTGGTCTCTGCGAAACTCCCGTGCTTACTACCAGTTTCTTCCATTCTGTTTTTGCTACGATCCAATCCCTCGAGGGCAGGTTTTTGCGAAGCAATAAAGCGGGCCAAATCACCCAGAGTCTTTTGTTCAAAGAAGATAGAAGGGCTCAGGTCGAGGCTATAAAGCGCATTCAAGCCAGTGATCAAATCGATCACCAGTACGGAATCGAGGCCGAATTCACCCATGTCCTTTTCGACATTTACGGCTTCAGGTTGGATGCCCAAAAGCGTGGCAACTCGATCCCGTAAAGTGCTCAGTATGCGCGGTGCCACGGCTGCAGAAGGCTGCGTGGCTGCGGGACGAATATTTGAAAATAAACTTTCGATCTTTGTGGAGTTTCCCTGCAATGCGATGAGTCGCTGGCGCTTTGCACCAATTCCAAACCGAAGCGCGGACATTGCCGTCTTAGTGGATAAAGGAGCAATCCCGGTCGTCCGTTGAAGATCTTCTTCCTTGTCCCTGGAGATGCGCATGCCCCCGTCCTGCCATAAACCCCAGTTAAACGAAATGGTCACTCCAGAACGCTGACCCGACGCGCGCCATGACTCTCGGAGTTCGGCGAAGCCGTCCATAAATCCGTTTGCAGCCCCATAGTCACATTGACCCGGCGTCCCAATGACAGACGATACCGAAGAAAACATCGCAAAAAAGTCCAGCGGTTCCGAAGCAGTCAGCCGGTCCAGCACGAGCGTTCCGTCCACTTTCGGGCGAAGCACGCGCGCAAATGACTCTGCCGATTTGCCTGCAAGGAAGCCGTCGTCCAAAATTCCGGCGCAATGAAGGATTCCGTGGAATGCACCGAAGCGCATCCGAGCGACTTTAAGGATTTTGACCAAGGAAATCTCGTCGCTAATATCCGCTTCAAAATAAAGCGCTTCTTTGTTCGCAAGAAAAGCCCGCGCGGGTTCATCCAGTGGCCGACGTCCGATCAGAATAAGCCGTGCTCGAAATTGTTCGGACAGATATTCACAGAGCAATCGGCCCACACCACCCAAACCGCCAGTAATCAGGTAGGTGCCACCCACCTTGAAGGCCAACTCTTCCCGGCCGGGGTCTTCTGAAAACACCCGTTTGAATTTGCGCTGAAACCGCTCGTCACCGCGATATTCCAACTCCTGACTCTTCGCACCACTTGTGGGCTGCGACCACTCTCGCAAAATCGTATTTCCCACAAACGAGGCGTCGGCGGTTGGATCGACGCGAACCGATCGAAAATCAATACCGCCGACTTCATGCGAAAGGGATCTTCCAAATGCAGCGGCCGCCGTTACCAATGGCATCGACCTCTCTCCCACCCCGCAAAAGAGGAAATGAATGGGCGCCTCCTTTTTTAACAGGAAACGCTTACCAATCTCGAATAGCGATTTCAAATCGCGGGAGGTCGATATCTCAAACTGCTCCTGAGCGTTTTCGCTGAAAAAGACAATATGATCGGGCTTAATGCTTTGTCCCTGATGAGGCATCCATCGTGTCGCTCGACACTCTGGGCCGAAACGTTGCCTTAAAACCATTTCGAAAGCGGAGGCGAGTGCCTCATTGCCAACCAAAAGCACATTTCGAGCGTTGATGAGCGCTGCGGGTTCGATCAATGTTTTCTCCCAAACCGGTTCATAAAGCAACGCCGGAGCCGCCTGGGAAGAATTCCGGGCTTTTGGAATTTTGGAAGGCGGAAAAAACTTAATCGAATAGTCGCGGAAATGAGCGACCCCGACACCAGCATTGTCATTGATGGAAATGTCGAATGTCCGGACGGCCTTCGCAGAAGAGGGCAAAGACTCGTTACGACGAACATAAATCCAACAATCACGCGGCAGAGCCTGCTGAATTTGCAGTTCGCCTAAAGAGAACGGGAGATAAGGCGTATTCGCCGCTTCAGCTTCCTCTTTAACAAGCAACGCAATAGTTTGGAAAGCGCCGTCGATGAGAGCGGGGTGTAGTCCAAAAGCGGCGGGAGCCAGCCAACTCGCGTCGGGGACACGTAGGCAGGCCAGTAACTCTCTGTCATTGTAATCTACTTGCGAAATGGCTGTCAGGCCCGGTCCGTAGTCCATGCCATATTTCCGCATCAGGCTATAAAGGTCGCTTCCAGCGCACTTAAGGGTACAACGTTCTCGAATACCCTTAAAATCCAGGGAATCTCCCATGCGAACCGGTTCGGTGCCGGTTTTCCCCTGGGCGTGAAGGATTCTTGAATCGTCCTGGCTGGAAAAAATCTTGAATTCGTCCGTTTCATCGCCAGATTCAAATGCGACCTCGATATCGTACCGTCGGCCGTTGGCGATGATGGGGCTTCTGAAAAAAACTTGTTTTAAGCGTGTGACCAGGCGGTTGCCCGAGCGGGCCTGGGCAACGGCCCGAGCCAACTCCAACAAAACCGCTCCGGGCAAGATCTTTTCTACCTCAACCACGTGATCGCAAAAGTAGAATTCGTCGCCCGAAAAATGCGTGCGACAAACTTCATTCGATACTGCGATAGCCCAGGGTTGGGGTGACGAATTAACGCTCCGGGAGGACGCGGATTTCGCGGTTGGATTATCAAGCCAATAACGTTGTCGATCGAAGGGATGCCCTGGCAATGAGATTTTTTGTGGTTGTTCTCCGTCAAACAAAGTCTGCCACTCGATCACATGACCTGCCTGCCAGAGAATTCCGAGCGAATGGAAAATTTGCGCAGAATTGGAACCAGCTTCATCAGACTTCGCTAAAGAAGGCAAGATGCGAGCCATTTTTATTCCCGAGAGCAATGGATTCGCAGAGCCGACCGGGCCCAGTTCGATCAGAAATCGGGCACCGGAAATGAATTCACCTTCCGCAATACCAGGTTTCTCCAAACGGGCCCAATATTTATAATCGATTGCATCACTATCAGTAAGCTGACGACCCGTTCGTGCATCGATCAACGGAATTTTTGGAACTTGCAGCGAAAGACCGCGCCAGAGCTCCGAAGGCTGTGTCGAACCATTGTTGACTGACAAATCGCGGCCGATTTGAAAAAGAATAGGCAGAACCTCATTGATTTTGAAAACGCCCGCTACCGCTGCTGCAGCGTATTTACAAAAACCCGAGCCAATGGCGTTGGAGGGTCGAATCCCCCACCCTTCCCAAAGCATCGCCAACGAATGGTTCAAAAGAACCGAAAGCGGAATTGAAATGGCGGGACTTGTCCACTGCTCCATTACTTCTCGGAAATTATCCTCTCCCGGGAATAACAGCGTGATTGGATCTGTTCCGAAATATGTCCGCAGAACCGCACACCCCTCGTCGACACACCGTCGAAAACGAGGTTCCTTCTGATAAAGTTCCAGTGCGGAAGCCGGGCCGCTGTAATCGGCGAAAACAAACGTAACGGAAGTCTCGGGCTCAGCTTGACGCGGATCGGAAGCGGCCTCCAACGCTTCTATAGCACCAGCCGTATTTTGGCAGACCACAAACCTGCGCCATTCAAACGATTGACGTCCGGTCTGCAGTGTGAAGGAAAGATTGGCGAGCGAAATGTCTGGATCTTGGCGCAAATGTGCCGCGAGATTTCGAGCCATTAGTTCCAGCGCGGAACTCGATTTGGCCGAAAAAGGAAGCAAGCGAATGGAGCGCAAGTTTGTTTTCTTGTCGAATTCCGGAGGCTCTTCGAGAATGGCGTGCGCATTCGTACCACCAATACCGAAAGAACTAATCCCGGCGCGCCTCGGGTGACCACTTTCCTGCCAGGGAGTAAACCGTGTGTTTATATAAAATGGAGTTCGGTCCAGGCTCAGGTGTGGATTCGGGCTTTGAAAGTGCAGGCTGGGAACCAGCACTTTATCTCGCAGACATAAAACTGTTTTGATTAATCCTGCGACACCGGCAGCGGTGTTCAGATGACCCACATTCGTCTTTACTGAACCCAGCGCACAGCTTCCTTGTTCGAATTTTTCATTTTTAAATGCCTCTGCGAGAGCTCGCACCTCGATGGGATCTCCGACAACGGTGCCAGTCCCATGCGCCTCTACATAACCAATGGTCTTCGGATCAACTCCCGCACGATTCAGGGCAAGGGTAATCGCGCCGCTCTGCCCTTGAACACTGGGGGCCATAAAATCTACTTTCGAAGTCCCGTCGTTATTGACTGCCGAGCCGCGGATGACAGCGTAAATCTGGTCACGGTCTGCGAGCGCCTTTGCAAGCGGCTTTAGCAGAACCAATCCCACACCGTTACTAAAGATCGTCCCCTCCCCTTTTTCGTCGAACGCTCGACAATGGCCGTCTGGTGAAAGGACCATATCCTTTTGGTGCAGGTAGCCCGCGTTTTGGGGGAACATTATGGATACGCCACCTGCAAGTGCCGCGTCGCAATCGCCGTCCAGCAAACTCTGGCAGGCCAAGTGCACCGCGACGAGTGAGCTGGAACAGGCTGTCTGAACCGCCAAACTCGGGCCCGTGAGTCCAAGTTTGTAAGAGATTCGCGTCGAGGCGAAATCCCGGTCGTTCGAGGCAAATGCGAGCGACGCCAGAGCCGCGGACGAATTCTCGGAAAGTGTGCGAAGATCTGGATGCCAATAGGTATTCGCAGCGACTCCGGAAAAAACTCCGATACGCCCCGCATAAGCTTTGGGATCACAACCCGCGTCTTCCAGCGCTTGCCAGGCGCATTCCAACAAAACCCTTTGCTGAGGGTCCAGAATACGCGCCTGAGCCTGACTGTAACCAAAGAACACAGGGTCGAAAAGGTCCGCACCGGCGAGGATTCCCCCCGCTTTCACATAGTTGGGACGTTTGAGCAACTCTGGTTCGATCCCAGTTGCCAGTATTTCCTCCGTTTTAAAGAAGGAAATGCTTTCCACTCCGCCTTTTAGGTTGTTCCAGAATTCATCAATATTGGAAGCCCCTGGAAACCTGCCCGCCATGCCGATTATCGCGATGCCATCCGAAAATTGTGTATTACGGGATGAAACGTTACTTATCCGTTGGTTGATTTCTGCTGCCGGAGGTGGCATTTGCCGACTTTCAATGAAACGCGCCAGAGACGAAATAGTGGGATAGGTAAATAGATCGAGCAGCTCGATTTCGTATAATTGACGAACCTGCCGCACAACTTGAGTCGCAAGCAGCGAGTGTCCGCCGAGTTCGAAAAAATTTTCGTGCGCACTCACCTTCTCAAGGTGAAGCGCCTCAGACCAAATCCTGCCAAGTTCTTTTTCAACAGCGCCGCGCGCGGGTACAAATTCGGAAGATTCCATCCGGCCCCGATCCGGCGCCGGCAATTGTTTGCGATCTACTTTGCCATTTGGCGTGAGCGGAAACCGTTCCATCTTGACGAAAACAGAAGGCAACATGTATTCAGGCAAACTCGAACGCAGGAAAGCGCGCAGGTCAGCCGGCGCCATTGCGGCAATATCATTTGGGATTATGTAGGCCACCAGTTGGTCGCCCGTTGCGATGACCACCGACTGCCTCACCGAGGGGTGTTTCTGCAAATTATTTTCTATTTCGCCGAGCTCAATACGGAATCCACGGAGCTTAACCTGATGATCGAGCCGGCCAAGAAAGAGAAGGGTTCCGTCATTTTGAAACCGCGCCAGATCGCCCGTGCGATATAAGCGTTGCGACATAGTCGGATTAAAGGAATTCGAAACAAACTTTTCGACCGTCAATTCCGGGCGATTCCAATAACCCCGCGCAACGCCTTCTCCGCCGATGTAAAGCTCACCAGGAACGCCGATGGGAGCAAGCTGTTTATGCCGATCAAGAATATAGAGCTGGGTATTTGCAATCGGATGCCCCAAAGGGACGGGTCCTTCGGTCTGTCTCAATTGAGCAATAGCAGACCAGATAGTGGTTTCAGTCGGTCCAAAAAGATTCCAAACTTCTCGTCCGAGCTCCAATAATCTATTCGCGAGAGAACGGGAAAGGGTTTCACCGCCACAAAAAATCTTCAGAGGGATACGGTCCTGCCAACCGGATTCCAATAGCATCCTCCAGGTGGCGGGTGTCGCCTGCATTATGGTAGCTCCGGAATTCTTCATCAGAGCCAAAAGGCGAACAGGATCGGCGGAAACGGCTTGGGTCGCAATGACTACCTGTGCACCTACTGTTAACGGAAGAAAGAGTTCCAGTCCGGCGATGTCGAAGGAGAGAGTCGTAACCGCCAATAAAATATCATCGGGCGAGATGCCGGGTGCTTCCGCCATCGATTGGAGAAAATTGACCACGGAACGATGAGTGATTTCCACTCCTTTCGGATTCCCCGTCGAACCGGATGTATAAATCAGATATGCGTCGTCGGAAGGCGAGCTACTCTGAGCTTGGACTTCCGCAATATCGATTTCACCGAGAGTCTCGATATCCAGACATGGGATTGGCTGAAGGGCAAAAAGGCTCGTGTGCTTCCGCTGGGTCAAAATCAAATGAAGCTGCGCATCTCCAGCCATGAAGCTCAGCCTTTCCGCAGGAAATGCAGGATCCAATGGCACGTAAGCAGCCCCGGATTTCAGAATTCCGAGAACAGAAACGAGCATCTTGATCCCTCGATCAAGGCAAATCCCGACGCGTTTATTCCTGCCCGCCCCGCGTTCGCGCAATAACGAAGCGAAACGATTGCTCTGAAGGTCCAACTCAGCGTAGGTCAAAGATTCCGAACCGCAGGTCACCGCGATTCGATCTGGAGTTCTCAATGCCTGCTCGACCAGCAAATCATGAATACACTTGCCTAGTGGGAATTTACGCTGTGTTTGATTCCAGCCGTGCAATAGCCGCTCCGTTTCTTCCGGCCCGATCAAGGAAATCTCCCAAAGCGGTATCTTTGAATTTCCGATTATGGCGTCCAGAATCCGGCGGAAATGCCCTGTCATTCTGGAAATCGTTTCAGTGCTGAATAAATCCGGGTTAAAACGAAAGGCGGCCCGCAAAGTTTCGCCTAAATCAAAAATATCCAGAGTAAGGTCGAACTCTCCTTCCTGATGAAGCCATTCGAATGGTTCTAAAGACGGTGATTGCGTGATGCGTTCCGACCCATCCAGCGTTTCATGGTTTTTCACCCAGTTTTCCAGAGTGAAGGCAACTTGAAAAATGGGCGATCGGCTGGGGTCACGGGCAATCTTCTGCTGTTGAACCAAAAGCGGAAAAGGATAATCCTGGTGCTGAATCGCCCCGTAAACTTTTTCACGAACCTGTTCGAGCAATTCTGAAAAAAGTGGATCTTCGGTTAGTCTTGCCCGGATGGGAACGACATTGATAAAATATCCCACCACACACTCGAAGCCTGGCTCGGTGCGGCCCATCATTGGGGTTCCAACAACAATATCTCTCTGACCGGAGTAGCGGTGCAGTAACGTAAAGAACGCCCCCAGCAAAACCATGTATAATGTAGCGTTTTGGTCTTCCGAGAATGCACGAAGCTTTTGAAGACACGGGCCATCAATATCGAACTTCAGGCTTTCTCCGTTGTAGGTTTGGACGGCGGGTCGCGAATAATCCGCAGGCAAGTCAAGAATGGGAATTTCACCTTCCAATTCCGTCCGCCAATAGTTTTGTAATTCTTTACCTTCCGGTCCTTCCAGAAGTTGCTTTTGCCAAGTTACGAACTCCGAGTAGCGCGAAATCGGATAAGTCGCGGGGATTTTCCGATTCTCCTTAAGCTCGAAATAGGCACCGAGTAACTGCTCAATAACGATTTTCGCGGAAACCCCGTCAAATACGATGTGATGAACGCACAAAAGGAGCAGGTCAGGTTCGGAGCCGCGACGGAATACGGTGGCGCGGAACAAAGGTCCGTTCGCGAGCTGGAAAGGAACGCGATTCAATTCGCGAATGCGCGCGCGCAGTTGTTCTGATGAACGTTCGCCAAAATCCTCTTCAAGAATCGTCAATTCCACGAGAGGCATAATTACCTGCCGCACCGGATATCCTTCAAAACGCACGCGCAATGATGGGTGCCGCCGGACGATCAGGTTCAATGCCTTTTCGAGAAGGTCCACACGCACTTTCGACTCGATGGGAAAAACGAACGGTAGATTATACGCAAAGTTATTGGGGGATAGTTGAGCCAGAAACCAAAGAGCCTCCTGGCCATGCGAGAGCGGATAAACTTCGGCTACCGCCGCGGCTTTAGCCTGTAACAATTGCGTCAGGCGATCACGTTTGGATCGAGACTGTACAGAAAACAGGTCGAGATTGCCGAGTGTCATAAATCCAACCTTCCCACAGTGACCGTCTCCGGTTCGAGACGGTTCAATAATAAACTGACCTCGTCATCAGTCAGTTCGTCCAAACTCTCAAGGAGTTGTCCGGCTTCAGCCGCAGTGACTTCGTTTTCTGAATTTGCCTCAGGAACAGGGCGCGAGGGTCCCGGTTGCCGCTCGTGCATTAAACGCGCAATTCCACGGATAGTTTGACATTCCACAAGTTCTGCCACCTTCAGTTGCAGACCAAACCTCTTTCGCAGTTTGCGCATCAGTTGCATTAGAAAAATGGAGTCGGCGCCAAACTTAAGAAGGGGTTCGTCCACCGGTACATTCACCGGGTCTAGTTGCAGCAAATCCGCGATCAACTGATGCAATTCGCGAATCCCATCAGCACTATTTCCATTGCGATGGATCCGACTGGAAGAACCGTTGTTGTGACCATTTATCACTTTGGCTGTATCCCCAGTTCCAGAAACTGGTGCGGGATGAACCCAATGGCTTACCCGGGCAAATGGATAAGTGGGAGCTGATATCTTCCGTGCCAGTCCTTCGCCCCTACAGTTCCAATCGATAGAATTTCCCCCAACCCAGGCTGCAGCGATATCGCTCAAAGAACCCTCCGGTTTAATAAAATCGCCTTTCCTGGCTTTACCCGAAAATAAACGCGCATCTTTTCCACCATTAGAGAATTCGCGCAATTGCTTTTTCAATTCATCAGTGGTCCGCACAACAGCGGCCAGGCGAAATTCCATGTGCTCCCGGCCCACTTGAAACGTGTAAACGAGATTTCGAAGCGATGGCGACGGTGTTTCGTCCAGCCAGTCGGCAACGCTGTTGGCGTAAATGTGCAATTGGGTTTCGGTTTTAGCCGAAAGAACAAAGAGTTGTTCGATGTCCGGGTCCACATTCGCTTCCGGATCCGGTGGTGCTTCTTCGAGAAGAATATGAACAATAGTTCCGCCAAATCCAAACGAATGAACGCCCGCCCGGTGCGGCGAAGTCTGCGGTGTCGATTCCCAGAAGGAAGCCTCACTTTGCAGGTGGAAAGGACTTTTCTCCAAATCCAGTTCTGTGAACTGCTTGGGCAAGTTTAAAGTGGGAGGGATATACTTATGTTTCAACGCGAGGGCAACTTTTGTGAAAGCCGCAATGGCTGACGCAGTTTCAAGATGTCCGATGGAAGGCTTAATAGAACCAATTCCGCAGAAATTGTGTCGTGCGCTGCGATATTCCCTCAGAGCATTCCACTTCTCGAAGGCAGTCTTAAAAGCAACCAGCTCCGCCTGGTCACCATAGGCAGTGCCAGTACCCTGTGCCTCCAAGTAACTAATTGTAGCTGGATCGATCCCGGCCGCTTGCCAGGTTCGAAGCAGCGCTTCCGCTTGAGCTAACGGGTTTGGCAAACCAGTCGATGCGGTTCGGCCGTTATGAACCTGGGCTGTAGCGAGAACCGTTGCATAGACCGGATCACGATCCGCGAGGGCGCGGCTGAGCGGTTTGAGCAAAACAGCTCCGATTCCTTCGCCTCTTAGATAGCCGCTGCCGTTCTTATCATAAATCTTTGACTGCTCCTCCGCTGAAAGCAAGCCGAGCTGACTTAAGAGCAAATGTGGCCGAGGTGACAGGATCAGATTCACTCCACCCGCCACAGCCTGTTCGCATTCCCCGGCTCGAATCGCCTGAACCGCGCGATGGATTGCCATCGCTGCACTGCTGCAGCCGGTATCGATGACTTCACTGGGACCGTGCCAGTTAAAGAAATGAGAAACTCGATTCGCAAGCATGGCCGGAGAAAGACCTGCCGCCATTTCCGCCGCATTTGAGCCTTGGAGTATCTCTGCGTAATCGTTTCCTTGCGCACCGACGAACAGGCCGGTGCGGGTGTTCCACAAATCCTTAAGAGTGGTTCCTGAATCTTCGAGCACGCTCCAGACTGTTTGCAGGAACAAACGTTGACGTGGATCCATCAACGCTGCTTCGCGTGGAGAGATATTGAAGAATAAGGAATCAAACTTGTCCACTTCATCGATAAACCCGCCGCTGTGCGAAAGACTTACATCTTCCCCTTCGGAAGGATCTCCATGATATTCTTTCCAGTCCCAACGCGATTTCGGTATTTCACCGATCGCCGCGGTGCCCTCCGTGAGTATTTTCCAGAATTGCCGAATATCTGCAGCCTTCGGATATATTCCGGCCAATCCGATAATGGCAACGGGTTCAGTGTTTTTACCGTCGGCAACCTCGACTCTTCCAGAGGACTCGTGAGATGCCATAGGGGCAGGACTCGCCTGGTAGGCGGCGGCAATTTCGAGCGGATGTTCCGCGATCAGAAACCTCGCTAATTCTTCCAAAGACGAATGACCAAAAAGCACGGCCGGGGCGAGGCGAAGACCATATTTTTCATTTAATTTAAAGGCGAGCTCGGTGAATATTCTCGAATCCATTCCAAATTCGGAAAAATTAGTCGCGACGTCGAGCCGGCTGGAATCGATTTCGAGCAAAGCGGCCACGGAACGGAGCAAGTCCATTTCTACGAACGTTGCGAGATCTCCAATCAGCTTAGATTGGGTATACATGACGTTTTCACGTTTAGCCGGATCGCCTTCAATAAGTTGCCGAATTCGCTCTGGATCGGCTCCTGGAACCGCCAACTGAGTGTATGGTGACGCCAGCGTCGCGTGAAAAATCGCAATTCCCTGCGATGTTTGCATCGGCTTTAAACCAAATAGTATTTCCATGAGACGGGCGGTTTCTTCAGGAAAACGCATTCCACCTTCCTGCCAGTAGGGCCAGTTAATGCTTACCGTCCTCCCATTGCATAAACCGGACGCCCGCCAGGCTTCTCGCAGCTCCGAAAAACCATCAAGATATCGATTTGCAGCCGCGTAATCTCCCTGGCCCAGATTTCCCGTCAGTGAAACCAGTGAAGAGAAAAGCGCGAAGAAGTCCAATGGTTCAGTAACCGTCAGACTATGCAGGTTCACTGTACCTGCCACCTTTGGCCCCATTACCTTTCGAAACGATTCGAGAGTCTTAGTGCCAAGAAGTCCATCTTCGATCACTCCAGCGCAGTGGAGAATCCCGTGAATAGCACCGACCTCCGATTTGACCTTCTGCAAAATCGTCGAAAGCGCGGGGCCATCGACGATATCCACCGCGTAGTACCGCACGCGCGGTCCCAGTCTCTGAAGGCGATGCGTTTTTTCAGCGGACAATTCAGAACGCCCGATTAGAATCAGATTAGCCTCGTATTCGGTGACCAGATGTTCTGCGAAGAGCAACGCCACTCCCCCCATTCCACCGGTAATCAGATATGTGCCACCCTTTCGCAGTGAAACGGCAGAGGGTTTAATATTCGCAAGTTTGTCGGGCGAAATAATCTCAACACCCCGAACCTGACGCATTCCTTTAGAATAACGAATCTCCGAATTTCCTGAGGCCGCAAATTCCGAAACAATCCAATCGGCAAGGAGAGTCTCCACCGGAAATGGTCGCACGACCTGTATAGTCTTTGCACGAAACAGAGCATTCTCGTGTTGGACACTCCGAAGAAATCCGCTAACACACGCAAATTCGGGTGAGCTACTGAGATCATCCGTGGAATACAAATGCAGCAGGTTGATCCGAATGCGCTTTTTTAGCCCGGCCAGAGCCTTGGTCAAAAGAAATAGAGACTCCAGACCCAGAGTGAATGGATCATTTATGCACGGGAGGCGCCCATTTCTTTTTTCTGCGTCCGCCGGGCTCGTTTCATCGTAACACCATGAATGAATAATCTGCGAAGGGTACTCTGATTCCGTGTCGAGTATTTCGAACAATCGAATATAGTCAGCCAATTCGTTCGGACGAATTTTGAAATTGCCTCCCGAAAATTCAAAAGTCGATCCGTGAGTGACAACGAAAACCGGTTTGCCTGCGTTTTTCCAATGTTGGGCCAATCCAGGATCGCGACCAAAAAGCAATAGCGGTTCGACAACTTCTACCATTTCATTGCTTAATTCCTGGGTGCGCCACGAAGGAGTCAAAAGCGGGGTCTCGATTCGATCGACCCGAGCCTCCGCAGGTTTTCCGACCCAGTAGCGCTCTTTGGCAAACGGATAGGTCGGCAGTGACAAAGTTGCCGCTTTAGGAGAAATTTTTAGCCAGTCAATTTCGCAACCCGCCAGCCATGCTCGAGCGAGTTTCACCAAAATCGCTTCGGATTGCGTTCGGCTCGGATTCGTTCTTCCTAGTAAAGCGAAAGCTCCTTCTAATTCTCTCACTAGATCCGGACCTGGAGGGGCATTGTCCTTCCGCTGGCCAGGCGCAGTCTTCAAATCGAATTCAATCACAGTTTCCGATGTAAACTTTAATAACTTCTCGGATAATTCCTGCAGATTCGCCGCTAGAATCGCGATTCGAAAAGCGAAATGCGATCGCCGTGCGTTTAGGGTGTAGGCCACAGACGAAATACTCTCGTCGGGATTGAGTTCGATCCATCGTGCTAAATCAGCAGCGCGCTGACTCAAAGCTGTGGAAGTTCTTGCAGACAAAGTAATCAACGATAAAGGTTGAAGCCCGACTGTCGGTACTGCTCGAGACGGCGCCTCCTGGAGCACAACGAATGCATTCGTCCCGCTGTGTCCAATGGAATTCACCACAGCACGACGCGGCCGGCCAATTTCGATGGGCCAGGAACGAATTTCGGAGTTAACGTAAAACGGACTTTCAACCCAGTTCACTGCCTTATTCGGGGCGGCAAAATGAATCGTGGGCGGGATTTTCTCGTTTCGGAGTGCCAGGATCACTTTGATAACTTCGGTAATTCCTGATGGTTGGCCGCTATGTCCCACATTTCCCTTGAGCGAACCCACCCCGCAAAATCCTTTTTTTTCTGTGAACGCCCGGAAAGATGCGGTCAATGCATTCACCTCCATCGCATCTCCCAGTCGAGTACCGGTGGCATGCGCCTCGACATAGGAAATTGACTCTGGATCGATCCCGGATCGTTTAAAAACGTCAATTTGCAGGGCGGTTTGACCGAGAGGGCTCGGTGCAAGCATTCCATTCTTTTTCCCCCCATGGTTAATGCCAGATCCTTTGATGATAGCATGAATTGGATCTCCATCTCGCATTGCCGCATCCAGTGGCTTTAACACCAGAGCATTCACCGCTTCGCCAATCACATAACCGTCAGCCTGATCGTCGAACGGCCTCAACACTCCGCTCTGCGACATCAGACCTGTCTTGCTGGTTACAACAGCCGCCTTGGGAGTCGTTAGAATGGAGACGCCACCCGCCAGGGCCATTTCAGATTCCCCGTTCCAAATACTTGTGCATGCCAAATGAACCGCTACCAGCGAGGAGGAGCAGGCCGTATCAATCGTCAGGCACGGCCCTTTAAGGTCAAAAAAATGTGCGACTCTCCCGGAATAGGTCGACGACGTGTTTCCAGTAAGCAAAAATCCATCGGTCAATCCCGGACCACTCTCGAGCAGGTCAAGGTAATCGCTACTGCCAGCACCCAGAAACACACCGATTTTTCGACCTGCCAAAGCAGACATTGAATAGCCTGAATCCTCAAATGCATTCCAGGCCTCCTGAAGAAAAATACGCTGTTGAGGATCCATGGACAGAGCCTCCTTGGGAGAAATGCCAAAGAAAAGCGGATCAAAAAACTCAATTCCGTTCAAAAACCCTCCACGCTTCGAGCAAGTGGTGTTCGGCGTTCGAATATCTGCCGAGTAAAACGGCTTGCCAACCCACCGATTTGGCGAAACGTCGCTCGTAAGATCCCGTCCAGCGAGAAGCCCGTTCCAAAATTCCTGGAGCGTATCAGCGCTAGCGCAACGTCCTGACATACCGATTACTGCCAGGTCCTGGTGCACAGTTCGGTCTACACACTCCGTTATAACTGTTGGTGCGTTCGCGTTCGTTTTGAGAACATCCGGAATTTCCCCGCTCTCGCTCAGGATGAGGCTTTGATAGGATGCTGCTTCACTCTCCCTGTTGGTTCCGGATATGGCTAATGTTTTAAATCCGGTCCGGCGAAGCGCCTCTCTCCATTGGCTACAACTCAAAAGGGGCGAATCTTCGATTCGCAGTTTAGAGTCTTCAAAGAGCCACCAACCGGGCGTCAAACCGAAGATCAGCATGAGAAAATCAGCCGCCTGGGTCGATTCGTTCAGAAAGAAGAGGCCACCCGGTTTCAGGAGACTCTTAACATTGCGCAAAGTTTTGATGATTGATCGGGTCGCGTGAACTACGTTCGTGGTCAGAACAAAATCCATGGAACCCGGAAAAAATCCCTGAGTTTCCGGATTTCGATCAATGTCGAGGCACTTGAAGGTTGTAAAAGGAAATTCGGTTTCGAACCGCGACCGGCCGCGATTCACGAAAGCAGGCCCAATGTCCGTATAAAAAAACGATATGCTGCCAGCGTATGGACCAAGCCGAGCTAAAAGCGCGGCGCTGCTGGCTCCTGTTCCCGCGCCGATTTCGAGAATATTTATCTTGTCGTTCGGCTGATTGGCAAGACGATCCGACACCGCCGCAGCGAGCGTTTCGGCAAGCATGGAGTTGAAGTGATCACTCACCTTATTTCCCGTGTAAACTTTCTCGACTAACTCCATGGACCCTCCCGGAAAAATCACATCCATCGGATTCAACCGCCCCTGCAGGAACCCCGGATATTGATTAATGCACTGTTCGAGGAGGGAGACTTGCGGTAACGCCTGGGGAACAGTCTGCAGGAAACGGTTTTTTAGCGCTGCTAACTGCCGTTGCGCAGCACAGAAATCCGACGCGGCCAATGAATTCGTCGTGCGGATGACATTACCATCAACCTCCAACAGCCCATGACGGGCAAGCAATTGCAGGAGGCGCGTAAACAATTTTTCATGGGCCGGGGCAATCCCGAGTTTTTCCAGCACTTGCGACTGTTCCCATCTTTCATTTGCTCCCAGGAATATACCCATCCCTTGAAATGCCTGGACCAACCATCCGCGCCCCAGCCGGTCCAATACCGCAATGCTTTTCAACAGATCACGAGCGTCGAAGGGGTTCTGTTTTTCAAACTCTTTTACTTTGCCAACTACGGTATTTTTAATTAAAGGAGCCTCAACTTCTGCTCCGACAGTAGAGCTGTGCGAAAAGCGAAGCGGCTGGTCGCAATGCTCTTTTAGCTCGGCAAGATACTGAAGTCCGGCGATTACCGAAGGCCGGTCCACTCCAAAGTCAATTTGACAGGCAATTTCGTCAATTCCGGCCCCGATCGCGGAATCCACCATCTTGAGGCATGATTCGGGCGTGCCGAATAAAGCAGCCGTGCGAAAATACCGCTCATATGCATACTCGGCTATCTGTCGTTTTTCCTCATCGGTCTTTGGTTGGTCTGGAATGCCCTGCTGATGCAGATTCACCGCGGTTTTGATATAATCCAGAAAAGGTTCCCGTACCTTTGCTTTTACAAAGTCCATGTCGCGATGAACCATTGTGTGAAGCATGAGGCTGACTATTCCCGGCGTGGAATTATCATGTTCGCGCCGCAACTGGCGATACACATCAATCTTCGCGCCCATATCCTGCAGCGTCTGATTGAAAATCATTGTCAGAATATTTGCTCCCGCACTGGCGGCTTCGCGGAATCGCTCAAGATTGCCGAAACAGGAAAGCCACGTTTGTAGTTCTGCTTGTTTGGGAAGAGGATAAATTCGGACCGGCGTCATTTTGCCGTGCGCATTTGGAAACTCTACCGTTTCACCCCGCCAAAGCTTCCGGACGGTCTCAAGCTGCGAGAAAAGTAAATTATTATCCCGGCTAAATGATTGAGGTGAAAGTACGAAATCATTCGGATTCCACCCGCGCGCGAAAGCAAGGTCTACACGACCACTGGAAAGATTATCGACCACCGACCATTCTTCCGCGATGCGCACAGCGTGATGAAGGGGTGCGACGAGACTGCCCGCTCGAATCCGAATGGTCTTCGTTTTGACCGCGAGCGCGGCGGCGATGACGGAGGGATTGGGGAAAAGTCCTCCTACTGCATTGAAATGACGTTCTGGAACCCAAACGGCGTGAAACCCCTGGCGGTCCGCAAAGTCCACTGCTTCGAACAATAATTGATACTTTTCCTCGGAAAATTCCGCCTCGTTACTCGAGAAGAAAAGCAGGCTGAATTTAATGGGTCTCGCAGGAGATGCTGTTCCTGCAATTCCTGCCGACAATGTCGTGGTCGAATTTGTTCGAGAATTGTTCATCTAGAAACGCTGTAGAGTCGCATTCTGCGTTGCCGTGAGATCATCAATCCAGGCATCGATTTCGTTTTCGTCTCGAACAACGGAATCGTCCTGCAAATGCGGAGGCGGTGGGTTGGCAACTACCAGTTGAACTTGAGTTGAGAATGTTGCGAGATGCTGCGCAAGTGTCTTAATCGTCGGATACTCCCACAATAGGGTTGACTGGAGTTCAAGCTTCAACCAATCGCCCAATCTTTTAGCGAGCGCTGTTCCCACCAGCGAATCAACACCGAAATCGTTAAACGGCCTTGCAGTATCTACCTCGTATTGCTCCATTTTCAAATCAACTGCAATCTGTTGAATCAGCCATTCTTGAATCTCGATTGTCGTCTTTCGTTCGATGCCATGCTTCTCAGTAAAGATCATCTTTGACTGCTGCGCGTCTGGTGCCGCGGTTTCAATTTTTGAAATCGGGGGAGAGTCGGTCGATTTTGGGGTCGCCTGTTGTGCAGAGCGGACCCAGAGGGAACGTCGCGAAAACGGATAAGTCGGGAGCGAAATGCGCGCATGAGATCTACCTTCATTAAGGATACTCCAATCCAGATCAAAGCCGGCGGCCCAAAGAGCAGCCAGTTCGTCCAATTCTCCCCGCTTAAAAAGGTTTCGAACGAAGTCGCCTCCTGTGAGCAAACCCGAAACGGTCGTCAAAATCGGGTGATTTTTATCCAGCCCAGTTGAACAGAAAATCCCCGAGCCGGCTCCCCTCGTAACGAAATGGTTCAGTTTTAAGAGCAGGTCCTCGCGGCTAACAACGACGAGAGCGAGGCGAAACTCCATGGATTCCCGACCGGTCTGCCAGTTGAAAGTCAATTGTGCCAAATCCAGCTCCGCATTAGTTCGAGCGGTGATCCATTCTCTACATCTTACTGCGTAATCTCTGAGGTTCTCCGCCGTTCGAGCGCTCAAAGGCAAAAGAAATTGTCCCGAAGTTTTCGGAGAGGTTCTCGTTTCTTTCGGCGGTTCCTGAATCAGAATGTGGGCGTTGGCTCCGCCGATCCCAAACGAACTGACGCCCGCGCGCAACGGAACTTGAGACGGGCCATTGGAATTGGAGCTGTTCCACGGCTGAAGCGACTTTGGAAGATAGAAAGGCGATTCCTTGAAATCGATAAATGGATTTGCTTCCTCGGCATGAAGCGTCGGAACGAGTTGCCGGTATTTCAACTGAAGCAAAACTTTCGCAATCCCAGCAATTCCCGCGGCCGCCTGGAGGTGACCGATGTTCGATTTGACAGAACCAAGGGCGCAAAACTGTTGACCAGCGTTTTCACCGAACGCTTTGGTCAGACCGCGCACCTCAATCGGATCTCCAAGGGCCGTGCCAGTGCCATGAGCCTCTAGACAACTGACCGTCTTCGGATCAATGCCTGCGCGCCGGAAAGCAGCCACAACCACATTACCCTGAGACACCGGATCGGGTACTGTGTAGCCGCCATTCTTACCGCCGGAATTGATGCTCGAACCTTTAATCACTCCATGGATTCGATCACCGTCCCGTAGCGCATCCCGCAACGGTCTCAACAACACTGCTCCAACACCTTCCCCGACAACCATTCCGTCCGCGCCATTTCCAAATGCGCGACACTTATCATCGTGGGAAAGCATTTTCATGGAGGCAAGAGTTTGCATCTGCCGGTCATGAACAAGAAGGGTCACCCCGCCTGCGAGCGCCGCACCGCATTCACCGCGCCGAATACTTTCCGAAGCCAGATGTATTGCTGTAAGTGATGCAGAACAGGCCGTATCAACCGCCAGACTCGGGCCATGAAAGTTGCAGAAATACGAAACGCGATTGGGAATCGACCAATAAGGCGAACTCGGACCAGGAGAGTTTTCTTCAGCCCCTGTTTGGGCTCCATAAAGCTGGTAGGAACCATACATTACTCCCACGAAAACTCCAACGTCGGAACCGGTCTCGAGATCGTGGGTGGCGCGAATTAACCGTTCCCTGGTATAACCAGCATCTTCGAGAGTTTCCCAGGCAACTTCCAAAAAAAGCCGCTCCTGTGGATCCATCTGTTCAGCTTCGCGGGGAGAAATCCCAAAAAACAAAGGATCGAACTTGTCGACATCGTCGATAAACCCGCCCCACTTACGTAAAGAAGTGTTTGCCCCATCCGGAAATCGCCCGTCCGGAGTCAGCCGAATTGAGCTCCGTCCCGAAGCCAAATTCTCCCAGAATTCATCGACATTCCGGGCTCCGGGAAAGCGAACGGCCAGGCCTACAATGGCAACATCATTATTATCGCCCGATGAGCGGGAAACTTTTTTATCGCCTTTGAAAACCGGTGCCGGGACTGTGAGACAATCGTCTTGTTTCACTCCAAGCACTCGCATCAACGTCGCACGATGATTCGAAACGAAATAGCCTGAGAGGCGGTTGAGGGTATTGAATTCAAAGAGAAGTGTTTTGGGCAACGTTCCGAACGTTTGCTCGAGCAGCCGCACTAATTCCAGAATCTTCACTGAATCAATCCCCAACGGCTCGAAAGTGCTGTTCCGATCAAGTTTCAAATCCAATCCGAGCTTCCGGGCAAATACTGATTCCAAATGCGCGCTGGTAAGTTCAATAAGCCGCACGTCCGCAGAGGAAGGTCGCGCTTCGGTTGAAATCGCAGGGGATAGGGCCGCGGGAGTTTCCGCGTCGGAATTATGGGAACCATTCCTGAGAGCAGCGAGAGCCTCTTGAAGGCCAATCCGCTTTTCGCTCAGGTCGCGAAGCACCAATTTGCGTTTCTCGGGGGGCAACATACGTGTCTCAAAACTCCCTGTGAAAGTTGGGGTCCTCCAGCGATCGCAGGTCGTTCGCTTTTTTCCGGAAGCCAGCCAGGCGCTCACAATTGATAACCAGCGGCTCGTAGCGCCTATTGCTACGAACATATTCAACCACTTTGGCGACGCCCGGAGCCAGACAATCATCGAAAAACAGAATTCCGTCTTCAGTCAGCAGTCGATCACAATAAAAGAAGTCCAGGATTGTATAATCAAACATGTGCAGCCCATCGATGAAAACGAACTGGTATGGCTTGCCCTCTGCCAGTATCAGCGGGAGCGCGACATAATCAGGCTGCTCAATAAATCGCAAGTACCGGGAGAGTCCGGCTTTTTCAATATTATGCAATCCGATCGCGAGAAACTCTTCCCGTTGGCACGGATCGATCGCCACATGGTCTCCCCCACCCTTATCGTGATGCGCCTGACAAATAAACAAAGAGGAAAGGCCGTACGCCATCCCAATTTCCAGGGTGCGTTCTGGCTTCTCGCGCAAAATCATTTCATAAAGAATCGCTCCGGCTTCGGCGGAAATGGTCCATGGAAAAAGTTCCCGCTTGAGGCCCGAGGCCAAAACCACTTCACCATGTGCGTAAAGTGTTCCCGCGAGGAGATCGCGAAATCGTATTGGCAACCGTTTCGCATTGAATTTCTCGAACCAGCACCCGCCGATCTTTTGTTTTAGTGCATGCGCATTTTCAGGTGATAGTTCGATCGCACCTCGCAGAAACAGGACCGTGGGATCACATTCGCCCGCAAGTAGCTGTTCGAAATGAATGCGGGAGAGTTTTATGATTGGCGCTCTGTCACAGGCGGAATCGACAATCGGGTTGGACGTTCCTTTTTTTACGTCAATGCTCCACATTTCACCATCCAGCGATAATTTGAATGTGAACTCGGCCGTTGGATAACGCGAGCTGAGTCTGGCCGCAAACGATTCCACGGAACTACTCTGTTTTGGACTCGTATCCGAAAGCAACCTATCCGCCGCCTCAACCGAGAGAGTGCCATCCGCAACACGCTTTAGGATCGATTCAAGAGAATCCTTCCGATTTTCGGTCATTGATTTTAGACAAATATCTTTTAGAACGGCAATGATCCGTCCAGTTGCATCGGCAATGCCTCCGTCAAACCGATGCAGTGCCGTCCCGTCCCCTGACGCAAGCTTGCGTAGGAAAACGAAACCGTTCGATGCCACGGGACCACGCCATTCGAGACTCTCGATGCAGAACGGCAAATGGATACAATCGGTGCCCCCCTGCGAAAAAACCGAGCTGAGTTGGAGAACGGCGTCGAGCAGGCCGGGGTGAACCCCAAAGCCGGTCGACTCGGATTCGAAGCCTGGTGGAAGCGAAACTCTGGCAAATGCCTCGGTTTCATTGTATGTCACGCTTTGAACAGTCCGGTAGAGCGATCCGTAGGTAATCCCGAGTTTTTCGAATCGCGCATAGAATTGTTCGGAATCGATCTCCTGACCGGTTCTCTTTTCTAAAATGTCAATCCGTTCATCCAACCATCGCGAGACTTCCGTCCACTCGACCGTTCCTTCCGCATGAACGCCGTCTAAATCGGAACGAAGCTTGAAGCATGCGGATAGGCCTGTGACTTCGAATTCTAGACAAGCTTCTATCTGAGAGTTGGAATCTGTTATTTGCAGAGAATTCGGAAAACAGATTCCTTTCATCCGATAAACTCTACCTAATCCAAAAACGGCGGCAGCCATATGGACGGTTTCACACATTAGTGCGGCCGCAACGACCGGCGTCCCATGCACCCTATGGTCCGACATCAATGGATCAGACGCGCTAAATCGAGTTCTGATGACTGCTCCTCCAGGGCGAGGTTGAATAGTGTCTAAAAGTGCATGGGTAGTAAACTGGCTGCCAGCCGCCTTGTATGGCAGCGGAAAACGCCGGCGTGCAAATCTCGAAGCCGCTGGCGAGACAGTGCGGCGGGAAGCCTGGGTTTCCTGATTGTTCCCGTCAGCCCTCTTTTCCTGGATATATTCCTCGAGCACTATATGGGCGTTGACACCGCCCAGTCCAAACGCGTGAACGCCAGCGCGACGCGGTACTGGTTTGCCATTAATCTTCTTCTGAACCCAGGCTTCCGTTTTTTCCACGAAATAGAATGGAGATGCCGCAAGCTCAAAATCGGGTCGAATCTTCAAATCACCTGACATCCCCGGCCATTGCTGTTTCTGAAAGGCCAAAACCACTTTTATCAATGCGGCGATGCCTCCGGCTGAATCAAGAGCACCTATATTTGCCTTGACGGTTCCAATTCCGCACGAGTCTTTCGGCATTTGCGGAGCCAACCGTGCGAAGGCGCGCTTATATGCGTTGATCTCGACGTAATCCCCCAGCTCGGAAGCAGCTCCGTGCGCTTCGATATAATCGATAGTTTGAGGATCAATCGCTGCGGAGCTGTAGGTCTGAACCAAAAGATCGGCCTGCGCTGACAAACTCGGAGTCGTCAACGACCCTTCTCTCCGTCCGTTGTGATTCGTGCCGGAACCGCGTATCACCGCATAAATATGATCCGCGTCCCTGATCGCATTACGCAAAGGCTTGAGAAGCACCGCGCCCACTCCTTCGCCTCGCACCAAACCGTTTGCGCGGCCATCGAACGGCCGGCAGATTCCAGCGGAAGAAAGCATCTCCACTGATCCAAGCCACTCCGTGCTGACGGCTGAAAGCAGCAGGCTCACTCCGCCTGCAATTGCCATCTCACATTCCCCGGATCGAAGCGATTGAATCGCCCGGTCAATCGCTACCAAAGAACTGGAACAGGCTGTGTCGACAATTTCGCTGGGGCCTCGCAAATCGAGCAGGTAGGAAACGCGATTCGCCACCATCACATTTAACCGACCAAGCAAACTTTCCGAATCGACTGCCATAGCACCGCTAATGCGTTGATTAAAATCAGGCGAATACATTCCCACCCAAACCCCGGTCTTCGAGCCTGCAAGTTTGCCTGGCTCGTAACCCGCATCTTCGATTGCCGCCCAGGTCGTCTCCAAAAAGAGGCGTTGATGAGGATCCATCAATGCCGCCTCTCGCACCGACAGACCAAAGAATTTGGCGTCGAAACATTCTATATCCTTCAGAAATCCGCCCTGAAAGCGACTACCGGCATTCACAGGGCCGCGGGACATGGGAAATTCGGTAAATACATTTCGTCCACTGATCAAATTCTCCCAGAACTCATCGAGAGTATCAGCCTGCGGAAATCGGCCGCTCATACCCACGATAGCAATGGCATCACCGACCGGATGAACCTCTGCCCCATTTACCTTGCCGGAAAAACCGGCTTCCACCGAGCTGGGGCTGCCTTGCTTCCAGCCGGGATTCTGGATCGCGACCGGGGTCAGGCTTAATTCATACTTCTCCTTTAA
>JAQGOX010000566.1 GCA_028293365.1 Verrucomicrobiales bacterium
ATAAAGGAGAAATATGCCGGTTTCCTGTTTCAAACGCCCAATCGATGTGGAATCATTGAACGATCGCGTGACCTGATCGAAAAGGCGCACACTCGCGAAGCTCTCGTCCAGGCAAGTTGCAATCCGATAATGCTTGGGTGCGCGGTGTCTCCCGGCGAACAGGGGGCCGATATCGTTAGTTGTGAGGCCCAGCCGCTCGGTTTGGCATTGAACGCCGGTGGACCTTACCTTGGCGCCATGGCGACCCGGCCTGAGTTTCAAAAATATTTGCCTGGCCGTATTGTGGGCCAATGCTCGGACCTTAAAGGTGAACCGGCTTTGGCGCTTTTTATGGAGGAACGGGAGCAGCATGTTTCCCGTCATAAAGCGACGAGCCACATCTGCTCGAACCAGGCGCTTCTAGCGTTACGCGTTCTGGTTTATCTCTCGACTGTGGGCGAACAGGGCTTGCGGCGAACCGCGGAGTTATGCGCGCGCAAGGCGCACTATCTTGCCGACAACCTTTGCCGGATCCCTGGCGTTCGGCTCGCGAAAACGGGTCGCTTTTTCAATGAGTTCCTCCTGGAAATTCCCACCGAGGCCAAAACATTTCTCGCACGGATGGAAAGTGATGGAATCTTTGCAGGCATCGATTACGCCCGCATGGACTCGGCAGTACGAAACCAGATTTTGATCGCGGTGACGGAAGTCAAATCCAAAGTAGAACTGGATCGTATGGTGGAACTATTCGGAAAGAGTCTGGAGCAAGCGGTATGAAACTTCATTTCAAGCCTCTAACTGTTTTTGACGTCTCGCGCACCGGAGTCAGTGGCGCGGGGATTTTTGATCCGGATTTCAAATCGGACGAGGTGCCGGACTGGCTGGAAGAATCCGATCGGCGCAGCCAGCCGGTTGGACTGCCCGAGCTTTCCGAGGTTGATGTGGTGCGCCACTTTACGAACCTCAGTTATTCGAGCCATGGAGTGGACAACGGGCCCTATCCATTGGGGTCGTGCACGATGAAGTATAACCCGAAACGAAACGATGCGTTGGCGCAGCTTGAGGGATTCTCCTGCACCCATCCGCTCCAGCCTCCTGATACGTTGCAGGGACTCTGGGATTTGATGCTCGAGCTGCAGGGGCACCTCGCAGAGCTGACGGGGATGGACTATGTGAGCTTGCAGGGGGCGGCCGGCGCGCATGGCGAGTTCAACGGACTATTGATCATTCGCAAATATTTCGAAGAAAAGGGCCAGGATCGCCGGATGATTCTGATTCCGGATTCCGCACATGGCACCAACCCCGCAAGCGCCGCGATGGCCGGTTTCGAATGCGAAATCATTCCGACCACGCGCGATGGTTTGATGGATTTGGACTCAATGGAACGGCATCTTAATAAAAACGTCGCCGCGCTAATGCTGACCAATCCCTCGACGCTTGGATTGTTCGAAGAGAACATCCAGGAGATTGCGGCGAAACTGCATGCGAATGGTTCTCTGCTCTATTATGATGGCGCGAATTTAAATGCCCTCATGGGAATTGTGCGACCGGGGGACATGGGTTTTGACGTCATCCACGTCAATACGCATAAAACCCTTTCGACTCCGCACGGTGGTGGCGGACCGGGAGCGGGACCGGTGGGGGTGAAGAAACTCCTCGAACCGTATTTGCCCTTGCCAGTCATTCGAGCAATCGATGGCCAGGCGCAGCCGGACTACAATCGACCCAGGAGCATTGGCAAAATCAAATCGTTTTACGGTCATGTCGAAGTTCTAATCCGCGCGTACTGTTACATCTTGACCAATGGAGCCGCGGGACTTCGAACTGCGACCGAGAATGCGGTGTTGAACGCGAATTATATGCAGCATCGCCTTGGTGAATTGCTGCCCGCCTTGTTCAAACAGCGTTGCATGCACGAGTGTCTGGTGAGCGGCGGTGACCTGAATGTCAACGCGGCCGATTTTGTAAAGCGCCTGATCGATTTCGGAGTGCATCCGCCGACGTTGGTGGGAGCGGGTTGCGTCCATTTCGATGTCAAATATGGAACTGCGATGTTGATCGAACCGACTGAAACTGAATCCCGCGCTTCACTCGATTTTATGGTCGAGCAGTTCCTGACCGTGGCACGCGAGGCGGCGGTCGCCCCCTACATGATTGAGACCGCGCCGCACACCACGTCCGTGGCAAAGGTTATTAAAGATGAGGCGGCTTACCTGACTCTTCTTAAAGCGTAAACTATGGCGACTTTCGATTTTAGAGAATGCACCGTGCTCGTCGTGGATGATACGCAGATGATCCGCATCTTAATGACGCGGCATTTGAAACAAGCTGGATTCAAGCATGTGTTGGAAGCAACCAATGGCCAGGAAGGTCTCGATCAACTATCGGGGCACAAAGTCGATCTCGTCCTTCTGGATGTGAATATGCCGGTACTCGATGGCTACGCAACGCTCGAAAAAATAAAATCCGACGAACGTTGGCGGGACGTTTCGGTGATTATGGTTACCGCCGTCGATAAAATTGAGAGCGTTGCCAAATGCATTCAATTCGGAGCTGAAGATTATATGCCGAAACTTTTCAATCCGCTTTTGCTTCAGGCGCGCATTGTAGGAGCGCTGGAAAAGCAATTTCTCAGAAAACGCGTAATCGAACTCGAAGAGAAACTGAAACAGCTATAGCTTCAGTATTGGTACTCATGGTTCTTTCTCAAACCGGCACAAGGCTGGTCCTATTCCAATTGGGCCATTCCAGGAGGCCCGCTTGGCGCGGGAACGTGATTGGAGATCGCAGGAACACTTTTAAGGTATGCAAAAATTGCTTTCAAGTCGCCATCGTCGAGCGTGCTTAAACTCCGCCACGGCATCGGCGGCAGAATTTCCCGCCCGCTACCCATATGCTTGCCGATGCGCATTGCTTGGATGAACATTTCTTCAGTCCAAATTCCGAGTCCGGTATTGGTATCCGGAGTAAGGTTGGCCGAGTAGCTAATTCCCCAGGGCCCGGTCCATGCCGTCATTCCCGCGGTTGCGGCAAACCACGGTCCGGGCTTCAGGTCGGGTGGAGGCAATTGCACCTGTTCAGGGTGGCCCGACAACATCCGGGCCATGTCTGGCACCGGACCTTTGTCGGTGAATTTCAAGGGTGTATGACAGTCATTACAGCCGCCGAACTCCACCAAATATTTACCGCGGGCAACGACGTCTTTGGGAGAGGGATGCTGAGGTTGCGCAGCTCCCATGAAAAGCAGTAAGCCTCCCAGAGAAAAGACTGTAATTAAATCGGATTTCACTGATCGTGTTTTCATTTTGGTTTTGTATGCGGTTTCGAGTTGTTACGATTGCACTGAATTGGTTTTCGCAAGACGATTTCGCCGGCTGCGAAGTACATCGCCACCGTTCGCCTGCCATGCCGCCAACTCGGCGGCGCGCAACGCAGCGATAACGAAGCGATTCTTTGCGGAAAGTGAGCCCGGAGTTTTCGATGGCAGGCTGATGCGCACTCGGCGTGCCGCGCGCGCCAATGCGAGTTGGGCGAAGGCCGATATGCGGTTACTTTCGGCTTTACGAGTCCCATTTTCCGAGTTGCACAAATCCATGGTCGCGAATATTTCGTTCATCATGCTGCGATGAATACGCATGATTTGAATTTTGGACAATGGAACGAAAGGTGTAATGCCATCGGGACTGCGTCAGGTGACACTGAATCGATGTTCCACCTGCTGAT
>JAQGOX010000570.1 GCA_028293365.1 Verrucomicrobiales bacterium
GTAAAGGAATCAGTTTTCCCTTTTAATCGGTTTCACGGCCAGGACATTCTCCTCTCACCGGAAATGCGGTCGACCGGGGAAGTCATGGGCATCGATGCCGACCTTGGAATCGCCTATGCTAAATCGCAGATGGCTGCGAATGCCCCTCTGCCAAAATCGGGCCGTATTTTTATCAGCGTGAGCGAAGCGCATAAACCATTTGTCGCCGAAGTTGCGAAATCGTTCGCTGACCTTGGATTTGCGCTTGTTTCGACAAGCGGAACGGCTGCAGTGCTCGAAAAAGCCGGTCTTAAGGTGGAACGGATTTTTAAACTCTCTGAGGGCCGTCCCAACGCGATCGATTTACTGAAGAATCGCGAAATCCAGCTTGTAATCAACACCCCGTCGGGCCAGACCCCGCGTGCCGACGAGGTCAAAATCCGCACCACAGCCGTTTATACCAATACGCCGATCATGACTACATTGAGCGGTGCCAAAGCGGCTGCGTTGGGAATAGCCGCGCTCAAAAAGAACGGATATGACGTCAAAACAATCCAGGAATTTAACTGACGAGCCTTCTGTAATCAACGCGCTGGGGAGGTCGGCTCGTGTTTCATAATGAGCAATGTTTTTGCCTCCCATCATTGAGAGGGAATTGCCTGCGAGCCGCTTCCCGATCAGGAACTGACATTCGTTTTAAATACTGGAATACTTGGGAACGCCTGAGTGTTCGAAAGTAGCAGCCAAAAACCGTTGCGAAACACTTACCCAAGCAGTCCGGTCGGCTTTCGACAGTTGTTGAGTGTCTGATTTATCGTTATCGCTGAACCTTCGTTGTAACCATCCGCTAAAGCAGAATGGGATTCGCGTTTGGGGTGGGCATTGGCTTTGGTGCGCAACTTTCCATACTGTTGCCTCATATACGCCGTCCGTGCATTTGCTTCTGCAACGATAAGTGCATTGGCAGATTCAACCGTTGTGCTTCGGTTCGCCTGGCTTAGCTTTGCGCGCAAACCCGCAAAAAATCCCTTGATGAACGATTTTTTATAATCACCCACCGGTTTGATTTCGTGCTCTTCGCTCCAGCGTTTCAATGCCCGTTGGCACTCTGATACCAAAAAAGCATACACATGTTCGGCAACCACTATATCTTCTTGCCTTCCGACAAAGGTGAGTTTTTGCTTTTCATGGATTACATGAACGTGGAAATAAGGGAGGATTACATAGGAAATAGCGCATCGTCTCGCGTAGCTCAGACTTGCGGCGGACAGGATGCTGCGATGGGTCAATTGTTTGTCACCATTTTGTTCCAAATCCAATTCGCTGACGTTGATGTGATGGCGATTTGCCAATTCATACGCCCGTTGCAGGGCAAGCTCCGCTTCGTGCTGATTCGAGCTTTGACCCAGGCGTAATAGTTTTTTGATCTTCTCGGTTATGTCGCTCAAGATTTGAACACTTTAGGTCAGACGCACGGTTTCGGCTATGCAGGGTTTTGGCGGGTTTTGGGCGTTTCCTGTTTTTGCACTTGCGCCTCTGGAATCGATTAGTACAGTCCCCGTCGCTTAACCACCACTACGGCGGTGGCTTTTTATTTTTAAACTGAATCGAATGACCCACTCGTGAAGATATTCGCTGGCACTTCCAATCCGCCGCTGGCAAAGGCAATCGCCGCGTCGATAGGTATTGAACTGGGTAAATGCGCTGTCACGGCGTTTCCTGATGGCGAAACCTTCGTTAAAATTGAGGAAAATGTTCGAGGCGAAGACGTCTTTCTAGTTCAGTCCACCTCGCCGCCTACGAATCATCACCTGATGGAAATGTTCATCATGATGGATGCATTGCGCCGGGCCAGCGCCGCGCGAATTACGGCGGTTCTGCCTTTCTACGGGTATGCCAGGCAGGATCGTAAAGATCAGCCGAGGGTTCCGATCACGGCAAAACTCGTTGCCAATCTACTGGTTGCGGCAGGCGCGCATCGTGTACTGACCATGGATTTGCATGCCCAGCAAATTCAGGGCTTTTTTGATATTCCCGTCGATCACCTTTATGCGGCCCCGGTGATGTACGAATATCTTAAGGGGATGAAACTTCCGAATCTGGTAATCGTGAGTCCCGATGTGGGTGGGCTGAAGATGGCCCATGCCTATTCACTCGTTCTCGATGCGGACCTCGCCATTGTGGCCAAACGTCGCAAAAGTGCCACGGAAATCGAGGCCATGACGTTGATCGGGGAAATCCGCGACAAGACCGTTTTGATGGTGGACGATTTGACTGAAACAGCGGGGACTCTCACGACGGCAGCGGCACTTCTGAAAAAAGAGGGTGCAAAACGGATTCTCGCATGTGTTTCGCACGCTATTTTGAATGATTTGGGTATCGAAAGATTGCGAAAATCTAATATTGACGAATTAATCACCACTGATACTGTTCTCCGCCCTCCGATTGACGGAGTGAATATTACGACGCTGTCCGTAGCGGGCCTTTTGGGCGAAGCTATCAAACGAATTAACAGCAATTCGTCTGTCACTTCGCTCTTTGAATTTAAGGGCGGACGGACCAGTTAAATGGGCGGAGGACGATTGAATGCCGGGTGCAATCAATCGCCTTTAAATGAATTTTGCAGGTCGGTAAATAAATTGAATTGAAGTAATGAAATCTGTATCCTTGACAGCTTATCCACGCACTGTGATCAAGCGCGGTGGAGTTAAGAAAATCCGCACAGGCGGGCGCATTCCCGCCGTAATTTACGGTCGGCATAATCCCCCGCAGAATCTTGAGATCGTTGACCGCGACCTCGAGAACATGATCCATCACTCGGCGTCCGAAAATGTATTGCTCGACTTGAAGGTCGAAGGCGATGCTCGCGCCAAACGGCTGGCTCTGGTTCAGGAAGTTCAACATCATCCATTGAGCGGCAAGGTGTTGCATGTTGATTTGCATGAAGTTTCCGAAACAGAAAAAGTCACCATCATGGTCCCGGTCGAACCGGTTGGAGAAGCCGTCGGCGTCAAAAGTAGCGGCGGTGTGCTGGAGCATGTCCTTTTCCGCATTAAGACCCGCGCCCTTCCGAAGAATTTGCCTGAGATCATCCACGTCGACGTCAGCCATCTTGAAATTGGCAAGTCGATTACCCTCGGCGATATTAAAGCGCCGGAAGGTGTCGAATTCATCGGTAAGAAGGAAATCGTCGTTCTCGCTGTTGCTGCGCCGATCGCCGAAGTGGCTGAAACGGCTGTTGCTGACGGTGCCGTTGCTGGTGCTCAACCGGAGATGATCAAAGAGAAGAAAGACGAAGCAGGCGCGGCGGCTCCAGCGGCGAAAGCGGGCGACAAAGGCGCTGCGAAAGCGGCTGATAAAGGGGCAGCGGATAAGGGCGCTGAAAAGAAGGCCGAAAAGAAGAAGTAATTTTTGCACGGAGCGAGCTGGCCGGCTTCGGCCAGGTTTTTGTCTCTCTGGTTGGTCATGGATAATCTCTTTCTCATTGTGGGACTGGGAAATCCAGGTCGGGAATACGCCGGAACCCGGCACAATGCCGGTTTTTTGGCGCTTGAGAAATTTGCGGAACGTTTGAAAGCCGGGTGGAAGCAGGAAGATAAATTTCAAGCCCGGATTGCGCGTAGCGAGTATTGCGGTCAGAAACTGGTTCTTTGCCAGCCGCAAACGTTTATGAATTCGAGTGGGATAGCGGTTCTCAAAACCGCCGACTACTTTAAAATTCCGCTCAATCGCTTGCTGGTCTCGGTCGATGATGCGGATTTGCCGTTTGGAGAAATCCGTCTGCGGCAAAGCGGAAGCAGTGGTGGGCACCATGGACTGGACTCGGTGCAATCTCACCTCGGCAGTAAAGATTACGCAAGGCAGCGAATCGGGATCGGGCGAACAGCGTCCGGGGTGCGTGATATTCATGGTCATGTTTTAGGCCGGTTCAACGAAGAGGACAGGATTTTGTTGGAAAAGGTTTTGGTTCGGGCGGCCCATCAAATGGTCTGTTGGATGGAGCAGG
>JAQGOX010000279.1 GCA_028293365.1 Verrucomicrobiales bacterium
GTTTTCTTGTGAGCGGGTGCAACAAGCGAAAAACCTCAATCACAGCGGAACGAAATGGCTACGCCGCAACTACGCTGCCGATTGAAATCGATGACAGTCCACAACCGAAAATGATCGCCTTAAGGCCCGGAAGAACTCTTAAGGTTCAAGTTCTGGATCTATCCAGCAATCCGATTCCAAACGCTGCGTTTATATTGGACACATATCCTAAACCACATCCGGTTTCGGAATTCATCATTTCGCCGATTCAGGCCTCCTTCGAGGGCATCGCAGATGCTGCCGGTCGATTGTCATGGGACAGCGCACCCGATTCAGACCTTGTTTTCCATGTTCGCGCCCAGGGCTTCAGACGTATGGAACTAAAGATCCATCCGGATGGGATGGAACATCCGGTTATGCTCAAACGTGCTCTCACCGTCGCGGGATTCGTAAGAGATTCAGAAACTAAGCAGGGCATTGCACACTTTAAGCTCATTACGGGATGGCCCCGGGGAATGGTCGAAACATCCGTCTTTCCAATGTGGAGTCCTTTCAATCAATATTGGTTCAGTTTTTCAAATGGAGAATTCCACCACGTCTTCGAAGATCATTTCGTTCAGGGCGTGGATTCCTACATTTTTAAATTTGAGGCAGAAGGATACGTTCCCTTTGTTTCGAGGGTCGTTGATGCTTCTGAAGGAGAGGCCCGATTGGATGTCACTCTAAAACGGTCCACGGCGATCAGACTGTTTTTGCTGACCCCGGCGGGACATCCAGCTAGCGGAGCACAGGTAGGTTTGGGGGTCACAAATCGATATCAAGGCCTTGGTATGACCGAGTCTGGATTCAATTCTATGGATTCAGATCGAATCCTTAATGCGGACGGTAAAGGCGGGTTCAATTTTGAGCCTAATGATTCTATTGTTACGATTTTCGCATTCCATTCAGAAGGATTTGTGGCAATCCCTGCCGGGACCCTTCGAGAGGGCGAGATTCTCCGACTTACGCCCTGGGGACACGTTGAAGGATCCATCAATTATCGAGGCAGAACCGCAACCGGATCGATGGTTTCATTGCATCGAATCGCGCTCGACGGCGCCCTTTTGGATGTTACTGGGAAAGCTGGTGCGGACGGAAGATTCCGGTTCGACCACGTGCCTGCTGGCAAATTTTCACTCTATGCGTTTCCTGAAGGAAAGCCCGCGGATTGGTCGGACTTCCATCAAGGTCCGTTGGGAAAACTCGAAGTTCGTGCCATGGAAACAAGCTGGGTTGAGTTTTAGAACGTATTGTTGAGTTCGCTCTCTCCTCAGGGTCACGTTGATTGATTCGAAGTATTGTTCGGTTTTCAAATCGGGCGGCAGTATTCATAGGAACGATGACACCGGACGACTCAGCTTTAATTCAAGAGTTTGTTGCGCACGATTCTCAGACTGCTTTCGCAGAGATTGTTCATCGCTACACTGATTTCGTCTATTCCGCCGCTTTGAGACAAGTCAACGGCGATTCCGGACTTGCATCTGATGTCAGCCAGACGGTTTTTTTAGATCTGGTACGGAAAGCGCGATCGCTCCCTGGAAATATCTCATTGCCCGGCTGGCTCCACCGTGCGACTCGACTGACGGCATTGGCGGCATTGCGTGCGAGGGAGCGCCGCATGGTACGTGAACGCGCGGCTCTTCACGTGCAGGAGTTCGAACGTATGGACACAAGCTTCGATTGGGATGCGGCTCGAAACGTAATTGACGAAGCTCTGGACAATCTCAACGAGCCGGAACGCAGAGCTGTTTTGCTTCGATATTTCCAAAAACGAACTTTTGCCGAAATTAGTGCGGCCCTCTGTATAACCGAAGACGCCGCGAGGATGCGGGTGGACCGGTCGCTCGAAAAGTTACGTCTGCAGCTAACAAAAAAAGGGGTCACTTCGACTAGCGCCGCATTGTCCGCAGCTCTAACGACACAGTCGGTGATAAGTGCACCCGCCGGCCTTTCTTCTTCGATAGCTCTGGCGGCGGCAACCGCTTTCGCTCAATCGACATCAACCTCCCTATTAACCATTATGGCCACAACTAAACTAAAAACAACGATCGCGGCAATCATTGCGGCAGGGGCCGTAGCGATCGCAACGCACGAACACCAAAAGGTTAAAACGCTGGAGACGAGGGTTACGACTGCCGAATTGCAGATCTTGAATCCTCCGCCAGATGCATCACAAAAAGCACCTTCAAACGACGAGATGGAATTAAATCAATTGCGCTCAGAACACTCGGAGCTTATGCGCTTGCGAGCGGAAGTTGCAGCCCTGCGAAAAAACCAGGGCCCACCTGTCATTGCCCCACCTCGATCGAAGCAGGACGATGAACCATCAGATCCGGTTAAAGAAGCCAATAAAACGATCGCCCTGGCCCTCATGAACTATGTCGCTGGATGTGGAATCGCCATTATGCTTACAGCCGGCGAAACCGGTGGGTTGTTGCCGACATCATTTGCCGAAGCGGCAAAACATTATCCGGCTCAAGCCGCACCAGTGATGTCCGCATTCGATCCCGATAAATTCGAAATCGTTTTTACTGGATCACTTAACGATGTGCCTCCCCAGACGATCATTGTGCGAGAGAAGAGTGCCTTCCCCAATGGAGATCAAACAGGTTTCCTCCGCACCTATCTTTTCGCGGATGGACACAGCGAGATTCACTCGTCACCGGATGGCCATTTCGAAGACTGGGAGAGAAGTCGCATGGCCCAGGTGTCGCCTCAGGGGACGAACCCATAATCAACCCCGCTTCAAGGCTTAGAACTGATCAATGGTCACCACGCGCAAGACTTCTTCGAGCGGCGATTCGCCGGAGATCGCCCTTTCGAGGCCAGCGGTCCACAGCGACTGCATTCCCTGGTTCACGGCGATTTCCTGAAGTCGGCGCGTGGGCAGTTTCTCCAGAATTGCGTCGCGTAAAACTTCATCGACGACCAGCATTTCTGTTAAGGCGGTGCGACCGCCAAATCCGGTCTGCAAACATTGTTCGCATCCCATCCCTTTTCTAAATGATGCCTTCGCGCGATATTCTTCCGGTACTACTTTCAGAGCGGTTGATTCCGGTTCGTAGGGGACTGCGCAATAGGGACAATTCTTTCGAATCAAACGTAATCCGACCACACCGATGATACTTGAAGCCAAAAGAAATGGCTCAATTTCCATGTTGATCAGGCGCGCAAAAATGCCCGCTGTGCTGCTGCTATGCGTGGTGCTGATTACCAGATGCCCGGTCAATCCTGCCTGCACCGCAATCGCGGCAGTTTCGGCATCCCGGATTTCGCCGACCATGATCACCTGTGGGTCCTGACGCATGAGCGATCTCAGGCCCATTGCATAAGTAAAATCCTTGGCGCGATTCACCTGCGCCTGGCTGACCATCGGCAGATGAAATTCGACTGGATCCTCGATCGTGCTGATGCTGATCGTTAAGCCGTGCTTTTGCACCAAATGGTAAAGCGCGGAATAAATGGCCGTGGTTTTTCCTGAACCGGTGGGCCCGGTCAGAAGGATCAATCCGGTGGGACGGTTCAACAGCTTTACGAACGTTTCCAGCGTTTCACCGTCGAAACCAAGGGTCGCCAGATCAAAACTCCGATTCCGGGGATCAAAAATTCGAATCACTATTTTCTCGCCGCGCACGGTGGGGAAAAAAGAAAGACGCAATTCCACGCCAGCTAGATCCGGGTTGGCGGGTACGTGCCCTTCCTGCGGCAATTCCGTGACGTAGGTGATGAGATTCGCCATCACCTTCAAGCGCGCGGATACTTTATCCATTAAATCCAGAGGCAAATGGACCAATTCGGTAAGAACGCCCAGGAGACGAATACGAACCACAATGCTGTTTTCCCATGGTTCCAGATGAATATCGCTCGCGCCCGCCGCCACTGCATCCTGAATCACACAATTCACGAGTGTGCCAATTTCAATTTCTCTTTCGGCAGCGTCCGATTGCAAGTAAAGGGTCGTGTTATTTATAAAGTTTGCTGGCATAGGAATACGGCTCTTCTACGAGTGCTTTGCGAAGGGGGTGAAAAAAAGATTTAGGCCTAGCGGCGCTTTCGGGTGTTTTTTGGTTGGGTGAGTTTTAACGTTTCTTGAAGCTTGCCGAAAAACGACTGTTTTTTCGGTTTCGTCATGACGATGGTCATGCTCTCGCAGGTGCCGCTGCAGTTTGGGCAAAATAACAATGGGGAGGCATCATTGAACCGTTTCAAAACTCGAACGCACTGATCGCAGAAGCAATCCTGGCACTTGGTGCAACGCAGTGTCGCCAGCACATCATGATGATTGAGACAGGAGAACGAGCCGTCATCAAAAACGATGGAAGAGGCCAGCTCCGGTTTGGGCAAATCGGGTATGCTTATTTGCGCCTCGGGCATTTGCAGGGTCATTTCAACCTCTCCAAATTTCAACGAGTGCCCGGATTGCAAAATCCCCTTTTTTAAAGGTTGTCCATCCATGAATGAGCCGTTGGTTGAACCGAGATCCTCGACGACCACGGCAATGTCGGTGACCGTGATTTGCGCGTGATAACTTGAGACTGTGGGGTCTTCGATCCGGACGTCGTTTGCGGGATTTCTGCCTACGCAATTCTTCCCCGCTCGCAGTTCCAGTTCGCGCGGCAAAGTTGGATGATCCTTGATCACCAGTTTGGCTATGAAGGCACCCATTGATGGCTACAAGGGTTAGCATTCACCTTCATTATAATAGTGTCCAGTAGTTTATTAAACCAGTTGGGTAGGGTATGGGCATGCCGCTCTGCTCATTGGCCCGAGCGCTTGACGCACCTGAGGACCGCCCACTGTATGGGAATACATGGGAAATGGCCCTTGGGTGTCGGGAATCGAAAATGCATAACCATTAAAATAACCCAAATTCCCAGGCCAGATCGGTCAGAAAAAAAGCCGCAGTCCCTTGAGACTTACGCTCTTGTCAATACTCGCGACGGCACTTCTCAAGTGCAACCGCGAAGCAAAAAGAGCACGAATAATACTGATGCGGGAACCCCCATTAGCCAAAGGACGATCCAGCCGAGCCTTCCCTCCTCCATTTTCCTGGACTTATACGCTTGGAATGTTTTCAGGTTCATTTGGTCTTCTTTCTTTTCGCCTGGTTTTTCTGATTGGGGTAAAAGCAGCCATTAGATTCGGGTTTCAATAAGCCGGCTGCGAGGGATGCAGCGTTGTACTTTATGGACGGCTACATTACGAATGAGGCTTCCGCTCAAGCTGAATTTCGATCCCGAAATCGTCACCTCGAACGCGTTTGAATTTTGAAAATTAACGGCGAGTTTCTGGGTTTCGATGGATTCGGTGGTGTTCATAAATTTGTTTTCTCGTTTCATACGGAACTTCTACTTCCGCCTCTTCTTAATCTTAATTCTTATCTTAATTTCTCGAATTGAGGCGTTTATCGCAATCAGGAGGGGGCGGTTAAACCATCAAGGGAAGAAGGGCCGCGGCAGGTCAGGGTTTCGACGAGGCGGGTTGCGTAGTTCCGAGAGGCGCTGCCACTGGGGCCGGGATTGCGTCAGAGTGCGTTCCTTCCACAGATTTGTTGCTCTGCGGCGCGGGCCGGAGGGTTCGAGACACGGTTTTGAGCGTGCATTCCAGGCCATCAATTTCGGGGAGCAATTCGCTCACCTGTTCCTCTGCGAATGGTGTCCCAAACCGGGCGATAAAGATTTTTCCGTGAGGCGATCGTTGTCTTAATTCACGGCAGATGGCTCGAGGCTTCCGGAGACTCGACGGAGCCAGCGACATCACGCAGAAAATCGGAGTGTTCGACATTACCTCGGGGGATTCAAGCTGATCGGACCGCCGCACCAGTAGTCCTATTCCGTTCGTTTCGAGTACCCGGCCCAACATGAGCAGTGCGAGTTCGTCTGAATCGTCCGCTGCAGGAATTCCGATGATTCCTGGATCTCCGGAACTCTTCATTGCTGGCAGCGGTGATTCGGTGATTAACCGGCGTGCTTGAGCGATGATTTTCAAATGTGCTTTTTCGGATAGTTCGTTCCGGAGCCGGTCCTGCTTCGCGGAAATGAGCGCAGGTATGAGGAGCTCATCGCAAATTTCGACGAACGGTTGTTTACGCAACCGATTCGTCATTATTTCCCTCACTTCAACTTCGTCGTCAGCCAGCAGACGTTGATAGAAAATCAGCCGCTCCTCCAGCACCGGTTCATCTCCCATCAAGAGATGGAGAAAGCCGATTGCCGGCACATATTTTCCCAAAACAACGACGCAAACCGTTAGTGGAGTTGCCAGTGCTAGACCGATCGGTCCCCAAATCCAGGTCCAAAATGCTACCGCAATCAACAGTGCCACTTGCGACACCCCCGCGCTATGTCCGTAAAGTAACGGCTCGACGAGCATGTTATTGAATAATTCCAGAACAGCAAAAACCCCGGCGACCAGGAGCACCGTATACCATCCGGGAAAGCTCGCTAATGCCAGCCCAATGGGAAAGATTGCCCCCAGCCAGGCTCCCACATACGGGATAAACCGCAGCAAACCAGCCATGAAGGCCCAGAGCAACGCGTACGGAAGCCCGATAAAATAAAGCGCGACACCGACAAGTATGCCATACGAAGTATTAATCATCGTTTGCATCAGGAGATAACGACTGATGCGGGCGCCCGCTTCGTCGAGCGCACGAGTCATGGTTGGCAACCGTTCAAACCCCGCTAGCCGGATCAGCCGATTTCGAAGTTCAAGATGGTGCAGCAGCATGAAGATTACTAAAACCACCACAAGCGCGGCGGTGCCAACTACATCTATGAAGGGACCCAGTGCAGAAGGCACGGCCCAGTTCTCGAGCGGATTTTCATTTTGCACTACCACTGGGACCGGTTTCTGCGTCGGCTCGCTGGTATGTGTCTCGTTGCTGGGGCCGGGATTCTTCGATTTTATATCCCCGCGGAGTTCCTGAAGAATCCGGCGCAATTTTTCCAGGGGTGAGCCCCGGCTGGCGAGATCGAGGTCCTCGATCTTTTGTCGAATATTATCTTTGTACTCAGGCAGTCCGATCGCCAGACGGGTCATTTCATGCCCAAGAGTCCAAACCAGGCCCCCCAGCGCCGAAAAGACGAAGCAGGCGGCGATGATTACCGCAAATGGCTGATTGATCTTAAAACGGCGCAGGCGATTGACCAATGGAGCCAGAAGAAACGTGAGCAGAATGGCCAGGGCCACCGGCATCAGGATTGGCTTTCCCCATTTTAATATGAGGATCGACAAAAGGAAGGTCGCGAGCCCGATGAGCGTCGAAAGGCCTGGAATGCGAACAGGGGATCGGCTTCCTTCCATGCCTCCTCGCTACGCGGGTCTGTATTTCGCGTTCATCGGCGCGCTTTCATCGCGCTCCCTGGGCTCCCTCTGAGGTCTCTCCCGTTTCATGAGCACGATATTCCGGCCGTAAATGAAGGGAAGTGCGATCACTCCCAGAATGAGAGGTGCGTTGTCGAGGTGGAATGAGTATAGCAGGTTCAAGACGCTGCCCACAAAGCTCAAATACCAAAAATGGCCTGGCACGACCAGGCAATGTTTTCGTTCCGAGGCGAGCCATTGAAATATAAATCGCGAACCGAACATCAGGTTCCCGGCGAATCCGATGACCGTCCACCAGATAGAGCTGACAAAGAGCCATGGCGCGTAAGGCGCCAGAAATGGCTCCAGGAATGTTCCTGCTGAGCTATGAAGATTTTCCATTTTTGTTTTCGCCACGTTCCTGGCTACACAATATTTAACCCGTCGCAGGAAGCCAGACAATGAGGTCGTGCCCCGCTTTCCGTAACTTCCCAACCCCTTGAAAAAACTAAGAGGATCCCTCAGTCTCAGTTTTTCTATTCCGACCCGTCGCCGCCGGAGGGTTTCTTGGACACCACTTCATCGTCATCTTCTTCCTCGTCCACTGCATCGAGGTTGATGGAGGTTTCGGCTATCTCAGTGAGATTCTCATCCGCGTCCTTTTCTTCATCCAGAATTTCCTGAAGCGTTTCAGCTTGTTCTTCATGTTCCAGCAATTCCGCGAAGGTCCGCAGGCACCCGTAGCTGGCGATTTCATAGTGTTCGACTTTCTGTGCGGCCATAATCAGAGCTACGTCCATCACTTCCGGATCGATATCGTCTTCGATCAATTCTTTGGCCTCTTCGAGCAGCCCTTTCATCGCCTCGCATTTTCCACCCTTTGCTTTGGTTCCTAATTCCGCAAAAATCTCCTCGAGACGTTGCACCTGGCTCTCGGTTACATCGAGATGTTCTTCCAGTGCCGCTCGCAGTGAGTCGGAAGTCGCGGCCTTGGCCATTTTTGGCAGGGCTTTTACAAGCTGCTGCTCAGCATCATAAACGTCTCGCAGTTCTTCGATGTACAATTCCTCTAGTGATTCGATCTTCATTTGATGTCCTTTGAATTGATGTTAAAGCTGGTCTAACACTGGCAGGGTCTTTCAGGCTCGACTCTTGTTCAATCGGTCTCAGCCCTGTTTTGCTCGCGGGGAATTCCCGATGCGCAACATTACAAACCGGATGGGAACGATTCCGGTGGTTCGATCGAGTCCCATTCGAGTGTTTTGTCGAGCGGAGTCAGCGCCGTGGTGCGGTCAATGTGGATAACCGCGTCAAACTGTTTGGCCAAACGCGCGTTGAAATAATGGCTGTAAAATTCCGTTTCCGGCAGGTAAATCACCCCGATCGCACGCTCGAGCCGGGCGTCCCTCAACGCCGAGGCAACGTTATCGTCGCGATGGAAATCGAGAAAGAAGGATTCTTTCCCGACTTCATGGAATAGATGCTCGAAGCTTCCCTTCATTCCAGTCCGGACCCGCTTTTGCTGCGCTGGCAGGCCCCACTCCGAGGCCGCGGTGACTGTGCCGGTATACGTCGTGAATCCGAGCAGGAAAGATTCATCCGGATGCTGCTGGCGCACCAGTTGGCCCAGATTCAATTCTCCCCGTTCGCCCATCTGGGTCGCCCGGGCATCTCCAAGGTGAGAATTATGCGCCCAAATAGCAACCTTCGGTTCGGAGCGGAAGCGGGACAAATATTTCAACAACGCCTCTAACGTCTCACTCATGTGAGTGTCCCGTAGATTCCAGGACGAAGTGCGTCCATTGAACATCGAACGATAATATTCTTCCGCGTTTTTGATTAAATGCGCGTTTTGTTCGGCGAAAAAGAACCCTTCCTGTTCTCCGTCGCGCAAGGAATATTGTCCTTCCCGTTGTTGGAGGTCCCGCAGTTGTCGAACCACGACCTTCTGGCAGGACTCCATGATTCCTGAAGCAGCCGCGAACCCGTACTGCTGACTGTCCTCCGCAAAGTGATCGAAACAACTGTACGCCTGGCGGGCCTTTTTTTCGGCGACTGGATCCACCTCGTGCAAATAATCAATTACCGCTGAAATCGATCCGTAAAGGGAGTAAAGATCCAAACCATAGAAGCCCACGCGGGATGGCCCCGGTCGCTGTTTATCGTTCCAACTTTTCAGCCACTGGAGAAACGCCACGACGTCCGTATTGCGCCACATCCAGGTCGGAAACCGCTTAAAATTCCCGAGTGCATCTTCGGCCGAGCCGTCAGTGCTTACATCGCCGGTCAAATATCGATGAACCCGATGGGTGTCGGGCCAATCTGCTTCAATGGCCACCGCATTAAAACCTTTTTTCTCAATCAGAAGCTTTGTGAGATCCGCGCGAGTTTTGTAAAACTCATGCGTGCCATGACTCGCTTCGCCAATCAACACGAAACGCGAATCACCGATCGATTCGAGGATCTTCTCGTAATCGAGCTGCTGAGCGTTCGTTTGCAGGTTGGATACGATTCGTTTCTCTTGCATCTCCCTATGAGAATCTATTTCATTCGCGGTTGGTTTCTTAACTTGTAATGAAACACCGCCGAGATCTGAACGCTATCGGGTAAAGCCTTATTCCTGCGGGGAAAACTTCTTTAAAGTCCTGCCCATCCGGACCGAATTTCAGATGACTGGTCAGCAACTCGTCGGGACTTCCTGAAGAACCTCAACGCAATGTGGAATTGCGCCGACGACGAAGCTCAGGCATTCCACAGCGCCACTCGGTTTGCCTGGAAGACAGATAACGAGAGTGGTATCCACCACGGCGGCGAGGTTTCGAGAAAGGATTGCGTTGTGCGTAATCTTCATCGATTCAATGCGCATCACTTCGCCGAATCCTGGCAATTCACGGATCGCGATTTCGCGCACCGCCTCAGGAGTGACATCGCGCAACGCCACACCGGTTCCGCCAGTTGTGAGAACCAGAGCGCAACCCTTGGCAATTAGTTCGCGGATCGCTCGTTGAATCTCGCGTTTTTCATCGGGTACCAATGCATCTGCCAGTACCTTCCATCCAAATCCTTCGGCAGCTTTTTTGAGAGCGGGGCCGCCGAGATCGTCATAAAGCCCCTTGGATGCGCGATCAGAAACGGTGATAATGCCAATTTGAATTTGCATGTTACTTCTTGGTCTTTGAAAGCAGTTTGATGTTCTGGATGCACATCGATTTATCCACCGCTTTGCACATATCGTAAATGGTAAGCGCCGCGACGGATACTGCCGTCAACGCTTCCATTTCAACACCGGTCTGCGCACTTATTTTCGCCGACGCGGTAATCGTGATGCGATCATTCGAAGCGGGAAAGTCGAATTGTACATCGCAATGCGTAATCGGGAGGGGATGGCAAAGCGGTATCAGGTCTCCCGTCCGTTTTGCCGCCATGATGCCCGCCAGCTTCGCGGTCGCGAGCACATTCCCTTTGGCAATTTTATTCTCATTGATCAAAGCGATCGTCGCGGACTGTAAATGAATTTCGCCAGTGGCAACCGCTTCCCGAAGCTGAATCGCTTTCGCGGAAACATCCACCATGCTCGCCGAACCCGCAGCATCAATGTGACTGAATTGGTTCGTGCTCATTTGGTTGGAGTGCCCAAAGAATTCTTCCACTCCGTCACAACTCCGCGTATCTGCTCCGCGACATTTAACCTCGGCTTCACAAAACGCGGTGTGAACCACGGGAACATACCGAGCAGGTCATACGTTACGAGAATCTGTCCGTCACAA
>JAQGOX010000008.1 GCA_028293365.1 Verrucomicrobiales bacterium
TTTTTCGTTCTGGACTACCCCGCGTTGCGTATCCAGCCGTTTCTGATCAATAGCACCCAGCAAATGCCCCATTCGGTCCGACTCAATCCACAATGCTATGTCGAGAGCGTTGCGTGGCACGTTCTCAAAGAAATCGGTTCGATCATTGCTGGTCGTGCCGTTCAGGTCGGTGGCGCCGATTTTCTCCATCACTTCAAAAAAGGCGCGTTGATCGCCGCTCCCCTTGAAGTGTTCGCTCCCCGTAAACATTAAATGCTCGAAAAGATGCGCAAACCCGGTCTTCCCCGTCTTCTCATTCTTTGAAGCGACATGATACCAGAGGTTGACCGCAACAATCGGCGCTTTGTGGTCCTCATGGACAATCAGAGTGAGCCCATTGGTGAGGAGAAATTTCTTATAGGGAATATCAATTTCCACATCGGCAGCCTTTTCTGCGGCCCAGGCGGTCCTGCCCTGGAGAATTGCAAAAAATAGCGCCACGACCGCGATCAGAATCTTTTTATGACTCATACGATTGGTAATTTGCTTTTTAATGTGTACGACACCTTCAGGGCTGAATTTGTATGCCGATCCAGATAATCACTATTAATGGGTGAAGCTTCCCTTTTTGTCGTGTCACGGGATTGGGGTTTGTTGGATCGTTTGGTGTGGTTCTTTTTTTGTCAAGATTCGTTTGCCTGTCGTAAATGCAGGAGTTGCGTGCTCCCGAATTGGCCTTGCGTCCGTTGCCAGTTTCGGGCGAATTGTCGAAATGTCTTTTTCCTACAGGAATCGGTTCAACGCCGTTTATTTTTTAGTGGAGAAGAAAGCTCCAGCGAAAAAGCCTAAGCTTTATTTTTCGCAAAAGGACGAGTCTGGCCCCGCTACTCTGCCGGAAGGATTTGAAGTTTTCGAAAATCCGCGGGGTCAGGTTTTCTTGCGAAGAATCGGTACGCAAGTGATCAAAGCAGATGAACTCGAGTTGGTTCAAAAAGTTTTAAGCAAACTCGGCCTCACGAATCGGTTCGAACCGTGGATTGATAAAAATCGGCTCACGCTCTATGATATTCCTTCTGCCCGTCAGGCCGTGATGCGCTTTGTGCTTATGGAAAAAAAGAAACGAATTTTCATGCCCGAACGCTTTTGTTTTCGTGGATCGGTGGATGATTGGATTTCAATTGGAGGTCCTGGAACTTTGCTGGTGTTGTGTCAGAAGTACTGTCGTCATCTCGGAAAAGAATCTCTTTATGAGCTGTATTGATTCTTACGTGCGTTCCGTCAAAGCCGTTTGCCTGTTCGTTACGGTTCTACTTTGTGGAGGATTCGTTTCGCACACAGCCGAACCGGATAAACGCCCGATTGTTCCAATTGCTCTTTCTCCGACGGTTAATATCCTGACCAACGGCGAATCGCGTGTTCCACCCGAGGATTGTCGCGGAATCATCGTCGGCCCGGGCGTTAACCAGCCGGATCCATTCCCGGGATATGCGGGATTCGTCGGGTGGGAATCTCCGATTCGTCTTAAGAATGGCGTTTGGCTGGTCGGGTTTAACGCGGGGTACTGGCACGCGTCCGCTCCGACTCCCTTGCATTATTCGCCCGCGCACCTTGAGCAATATCAAAAACTCGGTTTGCCCGCGAACATGGTGGCTCCGACCGGTGGCCGCGCGATGATTACTCGTTCCACCGACCAGGGAAAAACCTGGAGCAAACCGCAAACGCTGATCGATACCCCGGCAGATGATCGTCATCCCGCTTTTGTCGAATTATCGGACGGGACCATCCTCTGCTCGTTTTTCAGTTACCCCGGTGAGCCGCTCGACAATGATCTCATCAAAGATCCGACCATGGCCGCGCGCGTGCATTTCCTGCGCTCATTCGATGGAGGACGCACCTGGGAGAAACACCCGCACCTCCTTCACACGCCCTTCCTCTACGATGAAACCGATGGCCCACTGCTGTTGCTCAAAGATCGGTCAGTTTTAGTGGCCATCAATGGACGCCCTAAAAACGGGCCGCCAGATCAAGCTGGTATTTTTCGAACGACCAACCGGGGTCGTACCTGGAAAATGCTCTCCTCAATCAAGGCTGACCACGATCTTCAGGAAGTAACCGTGGCCGAACTCCAGGATTATCGTCTGGTGATGATGGCTCGTCCGGAAGGTGATATCTCGTGGTCACGGGACCGCGGTCATACGTGGACCCCTCCAGTGACCTTTGGCATGCGCATGTTTGCTCCCAGCCTCTATGTACTACGCGATGGCACGCTTGTCTGCTTGCATGGCTCGTATGCTCCAGGCAATGGAGGACTGCGGGTAATTTTTAGCACCGATGGCGGCCATACCTGGAACGCACCCGCCAAAGACCATGGTTTTCTCGTGGATCATTCCTACGGCTATGGAAAAGCCATGGAACTGCCTGATGGATCACTCTTCGTCACCTACATCGCCACTGGCGGACATCGGAAGGATGACGCACAACAAAATGCCGTCCGTTGCATACGCTTCCGCGTGCGACCAGATCATTCCGGCATCGACCTCTTACCGGCCCCCAATCACTAAACTGGAAAAATTTGGCGCACACCAGAAGAGTCGGGTGATCGTCCAGGCGCAAACTATAAAACCCTGTAAGGGTGAAAGATGATAGCCCCGGGCAACGCCCGGGGTTATGCGTCCTCCTCGACGCATCGTCTCACACGAAAAACCGCTGCAGCCCGCGACACCGTATTTATGAGATGAGTTCTAATTCACGTTCTGCGATTTGCGCAGGCCTAATGAATTTCCGAACAGGAGCGGCCTAAAGGGTCGAGAGAAAAAGCCCGGGGCGGAGGCGCAATGCCGATGCCCCGGGGGTTACAACGTCCAAAAAATGCGCCTTGAAAAGGGCGCGAGCGGCTTTGCAAACCCGCGCCTCCCGGAATTTCCGAGACACCGTCTCGGAAATTACCGCTCACCCCCCACTCGCGTAGATCGAACTGCCAGCCTCCGTGTAGCTTTCGTAAAAATGCTCGAACACTGCCGAACATTTTTTCTCATATAAATCACGCGAAAACGCGGTGGGCAAACCGCTGTCGAGTGTATCTTCAATGGCCAGCTTCAATTGCGAGCGGGCGGTTGATTTCTGCCGCCAATTGATCACCAGCAATCCCTTAAGTTTAGTGAGAAGTTCCCGTGCTACCTTTTTGAGTTCGGCGCGCTCATCCGCGGACAAATCCGGCGCGGGACGGGTGAGGATGTCAAAAATGACAAGCTCCTCCTCACTCATGTTTTCGCGGACGTGACGTTGCTGCTCGTCGCTCAGGTTGCGGCTCAACTTCAGCAACTCCTCGAACAATTCTTCGATATTTCGGCTTCCCGCATTGTAAGACTCAATTAACTCTTCGAACTTCTCCGCAAAGTCGGCGCGGGTTTTGTTTAGGCGAATCAGCTTTTCCAATTGCGCACGGATCGCCGCTTTAAGCACTTCCAGGTCGGTGTTCTTGTGCCTGGATTCTTTGAATCGCAGGCCGAGCGCCACGAAATCAATCTTCGACAAATCGAGCAGGGGCGCGGCTTTTGTGGGCATCGCGACGCCGGTAATCGAAGCGTCCAGCAGTTGGCCTATGTCGCCCATCACTTCGGAGATATCCGCCGGATTGGGATTGAGCTTAGTTCGAATGGCGTCGGCAATGGCCGCGAGACATGCGACGCGCCCGGCAAATTCAAGCGCTGCCGGATCCGGTTTCACCGCACTATAAAGTGTGTTCACGATCCGTTCGTGTCCAAAGAACTCCCTCCGCAACGGATCGGGTGAAATCAACGCGTTGACCGCATCATCCACGCGCGTCAAGCGCTCCAGGCTGCCGGAAGGAAGTTGTTCGATGGCCGGGAGAATCACTTGATGCTGGGCGCAAAAAGCGGTCGCAGCATCCACCGCTTTGCGCAAATCAGCGACCAGCTTCTGCTTATCCTTCACCGGATTCTTGCCACCCTTGCCCGCACCATAGATGGCGAGCGCCTTTTCCAGGGAGGCGAAGACGTTCGCATAATCCACAATCATCCCGCTGTGTTTGCCGGGGAAGACCCGGTTCGCCCGCGCGATAGTTTGCATCAAAGTGTGATTCCGCATCGGCTTGTCGAGATACACCGTGGAACAACTCGGCGCATCGAAACCCGTCAACCACATGGCGCCCAGAAAAACGAGCCGCAACGGGTTTTCCGGATCTTTGAAATCCTCGTCCAACTCTTCGTCATTCATCCGCTGGCGGTGCGGGACAATGTCGAGGCCAAGCTTCTTCATCTGCTCGATTTCGTTCTGGCCAGGTGACACGATCAGCGCCATATCGGTTGTCTGCAAAACCCGCAAGCGGCCCAGCAATTCACCTTTCCGCTCCGCCGCGAGGTTGTAGCGCGCCAGTTCCTTTTGCGTCCGCGCAAGATCCGCCGCCCAATGCTTCCGCACCTTGTCATGCATCTTGAGCGCGGTTGCCTTGTCAATGGACACCACCATTGCCTTGCCGACGAACCCGCGTCCCAGGAAATGCCGCACGATGTCCTGGGCGACCGTCTCCAGCCGGTCATCGCGCGTGAGAATGTGGTATTGCTTGCTCAATTCCCTTTCGAGCTTCGCTTCCTGTTCCGGATCGAGCTCCGCCGCTTCAACGAGATTGTAAATGTCCTCGTTCAGGTCAGGGTTCACCAACTGCAATTCCGGGGTCCGGTTCTCATAGAAGAGCGGAACAGTCGCTCCATCTTCCACGGACTGCTGGAAGTCATAGATGGAAACGTAATCGCCGAAGACTTCTTTGGTCCGTTCCTCGCCCGCGATCAGCGGCGTTCCGGT
>JAQGOX010000593.1 GCA_028293365.1 Verrucomicrobiales bacterium
GAGATCAATTCGCCCGCACGGACGTTCAATCCGGTGCCAATCGGGACGTTCATTTCCACGAAGGCTTCGCGGACATTGTCGAATCCGAGTGTGCCGGCGCTGGTGTTGACGATCGGAGCGTCCTGACCAAAAATCAGCGATACTCGATAGGCTGCGTCAAATTTATCGCCGCTGCGCTCCACTGGAGGACTTGCCAACGTCAGTTTTACTTTGTTCAGAGAGAATGAGTCGGATTTCTGGTTCCAAAGGTAACCCGGGGATACGCCGCCCGGCGGCTTGCTGGTGTCATAGAAGTAGGAAGCGGTTACAAATCCGCTGATCGAGGTGTTCGAGAGAGCTTTTACGGCTGTTCCCTTGCTCTGCTCGCCACTTGGTAAAATGCCTTCTCGCTTGGCCATGGTTTCCAACGCTTCAAGTCGTTGTTTCAGGTCTACGTTTTCCTTTTCGAGCTTATCCATGCGTCCGTCCTGACCATGCACGGCTGCCGTCCCGGTCATGACCACACCGAGGCAAGCTCCCAGAGTTCTAATCTTTGCGTTTCGATTTGGGTGTTTTTTCATTTATGTTAGGCTTGGTTACTGAGCTTCTGAACAGGGTTCGCATGCGCGAATGACCCTTAGGGGCAGACCGTCAAGATCTACTCTCAACCCCGGTTAGCTACCCGAATGCCAGTCCAACATCCCGGTTGATCGATAATTTCATGGCTACGATGAATGGGATTCATGGTAGTGAGCCGGCATCGTTAATTCGGGGTTGTTTTCTTGGCTGAGGTCGGCTTGAAGAGACCTGAATCGAAACCCGGAAATTATGTTTCAGTCGGATTGCATCAGCGGATTCAGAGCCCGCCGATAGGGCATCTGTTTCAATGTGCTCAGGCTGTGCAAAATTGTTCCGGACAATCTACGAAGTGCCGACCGTTCGCACTGGAGAAGAGAACTTTTAACCGTTGGAAAAGCGCTCAAACGAAATTCCTGATCGTAATGCCCCGATAGCCAAGCTCAGGCGCACGCCTAGCACACATTCAGACCCCGCATGATTGCGAGGTCCGCACAATGATTCGAACGTAATACCACAACAGCCGAAGGAATTTTGGGCGAATATGAAGGGAGCAAGTCCAGCGTTCTTCGGCAGAAAAAAATAATTGAAAATGAAAGGGTTTAAAGCATGAGCGATCTACGGGAATTATTCCTCGACGAATTGGCCGACCTCTACAGCGCTGAAAAGCAACTTTTGAAAGCACTGCCAAAGATGGCGAAAGCCGCCTCCTCGGATGACCTGCGCCAGGCGTTCGAAGAACATCTGACACAAACAGAAGAACATGTTTCCAGACTGGAGCAGGTCTTTGAGGCATTTGATAAACCCGCAAAAGCCAAAACCTGCAAGGCAATGCAAGGATTAGTGGAGGAGGGAGACGAGGTTATTAAAGATTACAAAGGCGAAGCTGCGTGCGATGCCGCACTTATATGCGCGGCTCAAAAGGTGGAGCATTACGAAATTGCCTCTTATGGCACTCTTTGCACCTGGGCCGAGGTTCTTGAACAGAGCGATGCGCTGGATCTTCTTCAGCAGACTCTGGAGGAAGAGAAAGAGACCGACGAGCGACTGACAGAACTTGCTGAATCCTCCAGCAACATGGAAGCCGAAGAAGGAGATTCGGAAGACAGTGAATCCAATGAAGATAATGAGCCAAGGAGCAAGCGGGCGCAGACTCCTCAAACCGCCGGTGCCGGTCGGAAACGCTAAGAATCTATCAGCAACAATAAAATAATATTATGAACCGAAAAAACCAGATAATCGAAAATCGAACGAACGAAACCGTAAAACCGACTGATGCTAATCGCGACCCATTGACGGGGACGCCGGGAGCGCATCCGGTCGGAACCGGCGCTGGTGCGGCTGGGGGCGGAGCTGCGGGGGCTGCCATCGGAATGGCGGTGGGTGGACCGGTGGGCGCTGCGATCGGGCTCGCTGCGGGAGCAATCGCCGGCGGTCTCGCTGGCAAGGGCGCCGCGGAAGCAGTTAATCCAACCGTAGAAGACGCTTACTGGCGCGATAACTACGCGACTCAACCCTGGGTAGAGCGTAATCGGACCTACAATGATTATCAGCCAGCGTTCCGAACAGGTTATGAAGGGTATGCGCGCCACGGAGTGAGCGGGAAAACCTATGATCAGGTGGAATCGGATCTGCGTAAAGATTACGAAAAAACCAAAGGCAAAACGGAGTTGGGATGGGATAAGGCGAAAGCGGCTACTCGCGCTGCGTGGCACCGTGTTGAGAGCGGAGTGCATCGATCAGGTGACAACCTTAAAGAGCCCACAGAGATGGAAACGAACCGCCTGAATCGGACCGGTGGCCCAGTCAAGGTTGGCGCTGACGCAAATCGTGATCCGATCAGTGGAGCGCCGGGAGCGCATCCAGTGGGCACCGGAGTCGGAGCGGCAGGCGGCGGGGCAGCCGGTGCTGCCATCGGGGCCGTCGGAGGCCCGGTGGGCGCAGCGGTAGGGCTTGTAGCTGGGGCGGTTGCCGGGGGGCTGGCTGGCAAAGGAGCCGCGGAGGCCGTCAATCCGACGGCTGAAGATACCTACTGGAGAACGAACTATTCCAAACAAGCATGGGCTGATCGCAATCGCTCTTATGATGACTACCGTCCCGCATTTCGAACCGGATACGAAGGCTATTCCCGTTACGCGGGCTCAGGAAAAACTTACGATCAGGTTGAAGCCGATCTTCAACGCGATTACGAACGGACACGAGGAGCCTCCTCGCTAAATTGGGAAAATGCGAAAGTGGCGACACGAGCCGCATGGCGTCGAGTTGAAAACCCAAATTCGGGTATTTAATTTAAGCGGCTGGAATTCGAATGCGGCCGATGTGATCCATCGGCCGCAACTTCATTCGGTCTTCGGGGGAACCCGGCCGGTGCTTGGCCGTACGCATATTTCAGTTGGCAATCGCTTGAGGTCGATCGGAAGGCCAGCTAATCGAGCTTCCATCGCCGCCATTGCGGCGAGTCCGAGACTGTATTTGGGTTGACGCACTGTCGTCAAAGGAACGCGGAAATACTCTCCGAGCTGGGTGTTCCCGAACCCGGCAATCGAGATATCGGCGGGTATTTTGAGGCCTTGCTTCAAAAGAATGTTGGCCGCACCGATGGCAACTGAATCGTTGAATGCCTGAATTGCCGTAGCGTCAGAGGCTTCCTGGAGAATTTGCAACGCTGCGACTTCTCCATCTTCAATAGTGGTTCCGCTGTTAAATACGAATCGGTCATCGCTATCGATGCGCCTTTCACGCAGTGCTCGCCGGTAACCCTCGATACGTTCCTGCGCGGAAGGATCCGCCGGAGGTCCCGCAAGAAAGATAATCTTCGTGTGTCCAAGTTCCTGTAAATGGCGAGTAAGCGCATAGCTGCCGGCGGAATCGTCCGAGGCGACGCTGGGTGCCCAGGAGCAAAAGAGGGGAGCTGGTCCGATTATTACGAGAGGCGTG
>JAQGOX010000655.1 GCA_028293365.1 Verrucomicrobiales bacterium
TTTCAACAGTGGCGCGCTGGATCAAGGTTCCAAGTTCCGCAAGATCCGAGAAATCGACAACCTTTCCACTTTCAGAGCGACGCATTAGCAACCCGATTGCCAGGGACGCGGCCGCTAGGTGCTGGCAGAGACTCTCGTGCAGTTCGTCTCCCATCAGGAGCCGTTCCCGCTCGGCAACCTCCAAAAGGCGGACCCTGGTTGATTCAGCAGGTTGTCCCATCGCTCGAAGATCCAGATTGGGGTTGAGCCAATTCAAGTGCTGCCTCAGCGAGAATTTTATCCAGTTCCGCAGTCTTGAAGGGTTTTACCAAATGGTAACGGTAACCGGCAGAACGACTGCGCGCATTATCCGCACTCATTCCGAAACCGCTCATGGCAATGGCAAAAATAGGACGGCTTAACGAAACCTTATCAAGAAGGTCCCATCCGTTGCCATCGGGCAAACCGATATCACTGATCAAAACATCGCATGCGGCCCCCGGCAAGGTGGCCACGGCTTCCGTGAAGTTAGCAGCAGTAATCACGGTGTGGTCCAATTCCTCGAGATAGAGTTTCAACCAACGCAAGGTATCCGAATGATTCTCGACCACGAAGATCTTCAGGAGCGGGACGGCAGGAGAAGTGTTCATTGCGTTGCAGTTTGTGCCCGGGCTTGCAGGGGTAGTTTTACGGTAACAGTGGTACCTTGATCGCGGCCGCCACTGGTGGCGGCAATAGTTCCACCGAGCGCTTCCACGGTTGCTTTTGATATGGCAAGGCCGAGGCCGAGGCCGCCAAATTGCCGGGAAATCGCCAGGTCCTCCTGCCGAAAAGCTTCGAACAGAGTCGGCAAGGCTGATGGATCAATGCCCATACCGTTATCAGAAATCTGGACCACGAGCCATTCCGGTTCGGTATGCGAGGTGATTTCAATACTTCCACCCTCCGGTGTGAACTTGGACGCATTCTTTAGCAAATTCCAAAACACCTGCTGAAGCCTTAGCGAATCGCCGAGCAAAAGCGATGGTTTCGCGTCAAGGTTGAGTGTGAGATTTTGATTTTTGATCAGAAAATCGGGCTGGGAAATTTCCACAGCGCATTTGATAGCCTGGTGTAAATCGAGCGCCTCGCGTGAGATTTCCAATTTACCGCGTGAGATGCGCGTGAGATCCAGCAGGTCATCTATAAAATGCGCCTCAATCTCAACGTTGCGAAGAATCATTTCCAAAGCGTCGATTGCGAGGGGCGGCAAATCTTTGCGGCGCAGCAACGTCTCGGTCGCCATCAGAACAGGCGTAAGCGGAGTGCGCAGCTCATGCGAAAGCATCGCCAAAAATGTGTCTTTGATTCGGATCGCGGCTTCCGCTTCGAGGCGCGCGGCCTGCTCCGAAGCCAATAGCGAGGATCGTTCATCCTCCATAATTTTTCGCTGAGTCAAATCGCGGGTGATTTTCGCAAATCCAATCAGAGACCGGTCGCGGCTGCTGCGGAGCGGCATCATGATTTCGTTGGCCCAAAAGGCTTCCCCGGTTTTACGCAAACGCCAGCTTTCGACCTCGGAACGACCCATGGCAATCGCGGCAGCCATGTCACGAGCGGGAAGCCCCCCGGCATTTGCTTCCAAAGGGTAAAAAATCGAAAAATGCTTTCCGATGGCTTCAACTTCGGTATATCCTTTGATCCTCTCCGCACCCTGATTCCAGCTCGTAACGCGACCTTCCGCATCAAGCATGAAGATGGCGTAATCCTGCACCGATTCGATTAGAACACGGAACCGCTCTTCAGCATCGCGCCGGTAGTCCTCGGCGAGCCTTACTTCGGTTAGATCGCGCAGGATTTTTGCAAACCCGGTCACCGCTCCACCGGATTTGAGGAGAGTAAGAACACCGCTACCCCAAAAACGGGACCCATCACGGCGCAAATGCCACCGTTCGTCTTCAGCGCGCCCCGAGCGGAGCGCGGTGGCCATTTCGCGTGCGGGCTGGCCGGCCTGCCGATCTTCAGGGGTAAAAATCAGTTCGGTGGACTGACCAATCACTTCGGAAGAGGAGCTGCCAAAAATGGACTCGGCCGCGGGATTCCATGTCTTAATGATGCCTATCTCATCCGTGGTAACGATTGCGAAATCGCGCGTGCTGTTCACGATCAAGCGAAAGCGTTCCTCGCTTTCGCGCAGGGCCGCCTCCGCCTGTTTTCGTTCGCTGATGTCGACAAATGTGAGGACAACACCGGCGATGCGCTCCTCCGGTGTGCGATACGGACGCAGCCGCGCCAGGAAGCAACGACCGCCGCCATCGTGGACTTCACGTTCAATGGGGATGAGCTCGCGGAGAACCCGCTCCGCGTCCACAGGCAACTCAGTATATGCAAGCGGGTGCTGGAGATCGCTCAAGGGGCGTCCGAGATCACTTTGGATCAGGTGGAAAATGGGAGCCGCTGGAGGCGTAAAAAGCATGATTTTGAGCTCACGATCCAGGAAAACCGTGGCTATGGAGGTCGATGCCATCAAGTTGTGCAAGTCGCTGTTGGCATGTCCCAGTTCCTCGACCTTGGTTTTCAGTTCCACATTGACGGTGGTGAGCTCTTCGTTGATCGACTGCAATTCCTCGCGGCTCGTCTCTAATTCCTCCGTGGCGGAACGCAGCTCCTCGTTCATCGCCTGCAGCTCTTCGTTGCTGGCTTTCAATTCCTCCGTGGAGGCTTCATACTGCTCAACCGTGTCGCCAAGCCGATGCTTGGTCAGTTCGAGCTCCTTCTCAAGCTCCCGTATGGCAGGTTCATGCTCCACCGGAGCGAGATTGATTTGTTCGGAACTGACACGCTCCCGGGCGTCGAAGATTACGAGCATGCAGCCAGGAACCAACTCCTGAGCGGGCAAAACTCGGATATCGACAAGTCTTTGATCTCCATCCAGATCGGCAGGGATTGCCAGGGACTGGGCAGGTTGACCGGTGGCCGCGGCACGAAAAAGCGTGGCGCGCAATTCGACCCGCAAACCCGGATGAATCAGGTGCAAAAGGTTCATGGTTGGCTCGCCACCGCCGAAACGAAGAAAACGTCCTGCGTTTTCAGATAAATGGAGGATATCGCGCTCAGCATTTACGATCACAGACGGGGGCGCAAAGCGCTCGATCAATTTGAAATGTGCCTCTTTCCACGAGATACGCCCAAATTCCTCCCGCTGCCCATCGCCCCCCAGGCCCAGGGCCGGGACCACATTCCGCATGAAGGCGGGTCCCGGCAGGATTGGGGGCTCCGAGGAACGCGGCAGTTCCGAGAGCGCCAGCGCAAGACTCAGTGTGTTGGACTCCGCCGGCACCGGAAGACTGGCGCGGGCAATCAGATGATGCCTATAAAGACGATGCTTTTTATCGATCACCGAAAAAAGAGCGCTGCCATCCTCTACTGATTCGGAGGATCCAAGAAAGAGGCGACCGTCCGGTTTCAACGCGAAGTTAAAAATATCGAAAGCTCTCTGCTGGGCTTCACGATTGAGATAAATCAGGAGATTTCGGCAGGAGATGAGATCGAGACGGGAGAACGGGGCGTCTTTGAGCAAATCGTGCGCGGCGAAGAGTAAAACCTCCCGCACCTCGCGACGAACGCGATAACCGCGATGTTCGCGGGTAAAGAAGCGGCGCAATCGTTCGGTGGAAACATCAGCCGCAATTGTTTCAGGATAAGTACCGGATCGCGCAGCCTGAATCGCCTCCTGATCGAGGTCGGAGCCGAAGACCTGAATAGCAGGATATTCATCCAAGGTCGCCGCATGTTCGAGGAACAGGATGGCAATGGAGTAGGCTTCCTCCCCGGTCGCGCAGGCCGGAACCCAGACACGCAGAGTGTCGGTATGCCGTTTGCCTTTGAAAAGCGCGGGGATTTGTGTCTCCAGCGCCTCGAAAGAATCGCGATCACGGAAGAAGTTCGTGACTGAGATCAGCAAATCTTTAAGCAGTGCTCCGGCTTCCCCAGGATTTGTCCGAAGAAAAGACAGGTAGGAGGGCAGATCGTCCAGGCTATTCACCTGCATGCGGCGGGAGATGCGGCGCAGAATAGTGGCGCGTTTATAGTAAGAAAAATCGCGACCGGTGCGGGTCTTTAAAAACACGAGCACGTCGCGAAGTGCCGTCTCATCATTGGTGGTCGCACGCGGAATAGCTACCGCGGGTTGTGGTCCTTCCTCCGGCGGGAGTTTTAGCAGCGCCTCGCGGCGTTGGTAGTCCAAAAGCCGCGCGGGCATTTCGGAGACCCGGAGCACCCAATCGACCATGCCGGTGGCAATGGCTGAGCGAGGCATGCTGGAATGTTCCGCTTCATCGGGATCCTGAGCGATCGTAAGGCCCCCGCGCTCTTTAATTCGTTTGATTCCGATGGCGCCATCGCCGTCCGCACCTGACAGAATAATCGCCGCTGAGTGCGCACCATGGCTGTCGGCAAGCGAGCGGAAGAAAAGGTCGATTGCAACGCGTTTTCCATGGTCGCGCTCGAGGTCGGTCAATCGGAGATGGCCGTCGTCCGCAGTCAGGTGCTTCCCCGGGGGAATTACGTAGACGCAATTAGCCTCGACCTTCACGTTATCCGCCGCCTGCACCACGCGCATCGAGGTCAAACGTCCGAGCAACTCTGCGAGAGTGCTTTCATGCGCTGGGGAAAGATGGAGAATGACTACGAAAGTCATTCCTGTGTCTGACGGCATGCCGGCAAAAAACGCACGCAACGCCGCGATTCCACCGGCCGATCCTCCCAAACCCACCATGGGAATCGTCCGATAGCCCATAGTTGGAACACCATTGTCGATAAGGTCACCGAGTTCCTGCTCGATTTTATCGGGAGCGATTCCTGGCAGCCCGGATTTCACCGAGACGCCGCCGGAAGAATCATGAGACGTGTCTTCGGAAGTGGACATAAGCAGCTAAGGTAACAGCTTCAGGGTTGGACGTCGAGAATGGTTCGGGAGATGTCGCAAACCTGGACAGGGTGCGGCGCGCGCGAAAAGCGGCAGGGGGCTGCCGCAGTGCAAAACGCTGGCGCGACTCAGCGGCTTCTTTCGGCTTTTGATCATATTTATTCGGTGCAGGTTCGTCCCGTGCCGAACCCGCCAACTCGGGGACCAACAGCATCCCGAGTTTTTCGCTCGCGCTTCAGGAGTCTTGCGACCAATCTGGTAAACGCAAACGGAGACTTCACCATTACCGCGACAAACGTGATCAAGGCCAACCGTCAACAGGAACAGTTTTTTATCCT
>JAQGOX010000665.1 GCA_028293365.1 Verrucomicrobiales bacterium
GCGAGAAGCACTGGAGCGGTTACAATGGGGGCGGCAATTGTTAGATTCCGCGTATCGCTGGTCTTCGAGGCAATCTTGACCTGAATGTCTTGAACCGAATTTGGATCGGGTTTTTGAGGCAATGGAATCAAGTTCGCCCGGTCCGCCGTGACCGGCACAACCGAATTTCCATCGACGGTCACCGACCATAATTGCGCCCCTTCCGGAAGTATGAGTCGAAAGTTGGGAGAAGTCCGGTTCTTCACGAAGTAGCGGGCATCGGTCAGCACCTGGCCATCCCGGGAAATACGCGTGGTGAAAGAGGCCCGATCAACCACCTGGTTGATCGTTTCACCCTGCGCCAAAGGTTTAAGTTCCAATTGCAAATTAAAGGGACGGGCGGTGTAGCGATACGCCGCCAAAATTGGGGCATCGAAGAACAACCGATATTCCGCGGGCACCTCGCCGGGCTCGAGCGACTGAAGTCCGGTGGAAACATTCACCGGCCGGACCTGAAACTGATAGGTGCTGACCACGATGGTGTGTCCCTGCTCCGATTGTGCATCGAGCGGTTGCGCTCCAATAAACCGCAATGTCTCCCCCTGGGCTTTGAATGGACGCTCGTACGTTGCGAGCAACGTATAGCTGCCGGCCACCGGGGTATGCAGTTGGACCAGGAAACCGCCCTCTATCTTCTGCCAGTTACGCACATCTTTCCCAGTGAACTCGACGTTGAAATATTCATTCGTCAAAGCGATTTTCAGAGCAGAGACCGGAGCGCCCGAGATAACGTAGTTCATCAAACTGCTGCCGTAAGCAATCCCCTCGCCCACCGAAAACAAATGGAATACATCCGCCTGGATCGACTGCGGCAGCCGCTCGACATTCATGGATGCCTGCCAGGCCGGATCGCTGAGGCGGAAGGCCGTTTGCATTCCGGCAGTTTTGCGCGGGAAAAATGCGGAGTCGATTTCAGTCAATCCCTGGGTGGTGGCGGGTGTAATGCGATATCCTGGAGCGGCTGAGACACCGAGGTGCCCGCGCACGGATTTGGCCTTGACCACCTCGACTCGAGGGAGGGTCCAGGAGTTCGAATTCAAGGCGCTGTTTCGTTCGAGACGCAGTTGGACGAGCTGCCGTCCGGAAACGGGAGCGCCATAGACAATTCTCAATTGGGCCATCGGCTGGCCGGCCGGTGCCGTCAGAAAATAATCGCTCATTCCCGACGCGTTCAAGCGCGCGGCCGCGAACCCTTTCGGAACTGTCAAAAGGAGTTCCCGAAGGGGGGCTTCGCGGACGTCCAATTCGATATCGGCATCGATCGTCAGCTCCGTTTCGCCCAGATGATAAATCAGGACTTCGGATACGCCGAGTTCCGGACGAATGTTGTCTGCCTGAATACGGAGGTCGAATGCGATTCCCGAGAAACGATAGGCGAAGACCTGCGTGGTTTGGGCAGGCAAGAGAGCTTTCGCCTGGTCCGTTTGGGGAAACTGGTCTGGTGAAATCTGCGAAAGTCCATTCGCCTGAATGACCTCCAATCGCACCGCGCCTTCATTTGCTATCCTGAAATTGCCTCCGAAGCGAGTGGCTCCTTGCGGACGAATTTGCGCCACACTGACGGTTTGCGGAAAGGCATCCAACGGACTTTGCAACTGAATCTCGAGCGTAAACTTATCCTTCTGAGGTTGGTTGAGTCGCACCACAATCTGCCGATCCGACGAATTGGTAATGGATTGAACTGACCATGATAAAACCTGGGGTCCCTGCACACGCGTGACCTCACCGATTCCCTGGATGAGCAAGGTGACCATGCTCAGTTCTCCCTGCATAACCTTGAAATCGACCAGGGCGGTCTGGCGCATCAAGCCAGGGCTGACCGTAACCTGCGAGAGTTCTTCCACGGCGAAAAACAAGGCTCCCTCTTTTTCCGAGACCTTTTCTTTCCAGGCCAACTTCACGTGTCCGTTCGAAGGGAGAAATGTGGTGAAATCAGCGCCAGCCGGTTCCGGTTTGGCGCCTTCTCCCGATTCAAACTGGGTGTCGGCCTTCAATCCTTGCAGAGTCACGGGTTGAAGCGAACTTGGCGCCGTCGTAAAATCTATTTGTTTCCACCCATTTGTGAATTGAATGGCGGCTTTAAACTTTAGGACGATCGGATAGTCGCCCGCCTTGTCGAAGGTGGCCACATAGCTTCCTCGATCAAATCGCAAACGCCAATCGGGCCGGGGATTCATTTCCGTCAGCGCAACTCCTCCCGATAGCAACAGCAACGAGCTCCCTTTTGGATTCGTGACGTGAGCAATGCCGGTGAGCGTGAATGTGGCATCCACATCACTCATTTTACCGATCAATCGAAAATCCCTGAGGACTACCTTGTCAGCCTCCGGGTCGGTTAGTTCCAGACTGATGGGAAGTGAATAGGCAGTTCCCAAAAAACGAAAAGCGAGTCGAGCTGGCGGTTGATTGGTCGCGACCTGAAAATCGGCGGGCAAATATTTAAGATCGATTGGCACCAACCCCGCTGGACTTGGCACACGCACGGCCAAGCCGGGATCGGCGTTCAAGCAAACGTATCCGTTCGCAAGTGCAGGCTGTTCCAATGTGAGGCCTAAACTGGCCATTGTCGTGCCGCGATCTTTCAGAATCGTTTCGGCAATGATATCGATCGTGGTGCTGGCAATGGGTTTCTCGGCTTTTTGCAAGCGCACGACCAGCGATCGGCCGCTTTTGCCGGTTTGCCGGACACTCCAATCTTCCAAGCCGGGCGCGGTCACTGTTTTAACTTCTCCTTCGCCTGCCAGCGCAAACACGATTTCACGCAACGCACCTTGAATCGCATCCACCTTGACTCGGAAGGTGTGGGTCAGTTTCTCCGTTGAGACATTTACGCTTTGCAGAATGACCGCGCCATAAATTGCTTTCTCGCGGCTCTCGCTGCCACTTTTGAACTCGGCTTGAATCGCGAATTTGGCCTGTTCAGAGTCAACTTTGGCGTTCATTGTTCCGGTCGCGTCTTCCGAAAATGCGGGCGAGGCAAAAGCCAGGGTCGTGGCGAAGAAGAACGCTCGAACAATCGGTGGCAGTAACCGACAAGCGGAACAAAACGATTTTCCGGGATAACTGTTCATAAAAATATTTTCAGCGATTCGGTTTGCCGCACGATGCTGAAACCGTTGAAACGGTTCGGGGATGCCCGGATGCCAATTTCACCCAGCTAAAGCAGGGTGTTAATGAGATGAGTTCCGCGGTTCGGTTCATAATTTGTTAAATATTCGAGTAGTTATTGGCCAAAAACGGATTTTGCCTGGCGTATCATCCATTCCAATTGAGTGGGCCGCGGATCGGGATCGAACGCGGCAGGCACACCTTGCATGTAAGGAAGTAGTGCGTCCGGAGTGACCTCACCCGCGAAGGGGCTGGAGGCCAGCCATTCGGAAAAGGCGCTGGCGGCAGTGGCAAGCCGGAGACTCGGTGCCGCCTGATCCAATCGCGAAGCTGTGCCATTATAGGAAACTGGCCACGCCTGCTCGTGAAAAATGCCGGTTTGCGGTTCGCGATAGCGCACCCGGACCGTCCCAATCGCGCCGCTGCCATTTGCGTTCACTTGAATGACGTAGAGTGCGTTGCCAGTTTCAGCAGCCGCCAGTTCCGCGGCATCGACGGTGTTGTCGCGGAATTGCTCTTTGGTCAGTTGATGCTTCGCGTAGCCAATTTGCCGCCAGGCAGTCACGCGTTGTGGATTAAATTCAACCTGCACTTTCACATCGGAGGCGGCGACTTGAAGGGCGCCAGCCAGTTGCGTAGCGAATCCCGTTGCAGCCTCCTCGGGAGTATTAACGAATCCATACCGCCCGTCCCCATTCCGTGAGAGCACCTCGAGCAGATCATCGTTGAAACCTTCCCAACCAATCCCGAAACAATCGAGAGCGATTCCACGGCGTCTCCACGATTCCACTTTTTGCTTCAGTGAATCGGGGCTCACATCGCCAAGATTGGCGGCACCGTCCGTTAGTAGAACCACACGATTCGCAGCGCTGGCCGAAAAATGTTTCGCGGCTGTGGCGTAGGCAAGATTTAACGCTTCTTCTAAATTCGTGCCGCCGTCCGGGGCGAGACCGCCTACTTGTTCGGCCAGTTCGCCGGCTTTGTCTCCAGGAAGTCCATCGATCCAAAGGCGTGCGGTGCGTGCAAACGTTACGACGCTGATGCGATCCTGAGGTTGGAGTTGGCGGGCGAGCACGGCCAATGCTTCATGAATAATACGCACGCGATCGGCTCGCTCCATCGAACCTGAGTTATCCAGCAATAGAACGAGATTGAGAGGACGGCCGGCCTCCCTGCCTTTCGCGGCGGTGCGAACCGACAGACGTAGAATATCTCGGTTATGAGCAAAGGGATATTGCGCTCGATCCCAGGCAAATGCGATCGGAACTCCGGAGGCCGCTTCCGGGTCGCGGTAATTGAACGCATTGACGAATTCTTCGCTCCGGATTGTCGCTGGATCGGGCCGGACCCCCTTCTCCAGGCTCGCGGCAGCCAGCTTGAAGGAAACATCAGCGACATTCAGGGAGAATGTCGAAATGGGGTTGCTAACGCTTTCCACTTCAGGTTGTGGAATGGCCGGTGGGCTGGCGGGTCTGCTTTGAGCTACATCTGCCTGCCTCTCGACTAATTCGACTTTTTGCTCTGTGAGAATAGGTCTTCCGGCTGCTCCCGCTGGAGGCGGTCGATTCACCGATTCCTCCGTCGCGAAGCGGTTTTTCAGCCGAGCCGAAGCTTCATCCGCTGAGCGGGTCTCGGACCTTAACTCGACTAGACCCGATTGACTTTTACCCTGCTTATCGATTTGTTTCCCTAGCTTTTCGATTTCATTTGGGCCCTGCGCTTGTTCCGAGAGCTTTGCTTTCTGAGACAGAGGGTCCCTAGAAACCAAGGGAAGTGGAGATGGAAGGGAATCCCGTGTTAAGGGAGTATTCCAGGAACGTTCGACCGTCAGCATCGCTTCGCCCGGAACGATTTCCCGTTTGCGCGCTTCCTGTTGATAGCGGCGCTCGGTAAGTAATTTCAGGTAATAAAATGCTCCCTGATTTTCCGGATCTTTCTTTGCAGCCTGCTTAAGTTTTGCTTCAGCTTCATCGAGTTTGCCCGTTTCCATCAGCAACCGGGCATCCTGCACGAGCGGGGCAACGGTTGATGCCGGAACATTCGCCGAGGCTTCGAGATTATCCGTCCGAAAGAAATCCGAGGTCCCTCTGGCGCCGGTAGAAGTTTTTAGACCGGGCATTGTCTGCAGTCCTGGTGCCAAAGCGGATCCTGCGTCTGGTTTTTGGCCAAGATCGCGTAAATCCTTTTGCTCCTTAAAGGCTAAACCGAATTGGCTCACATCTCCGCGGGTATCTAGTTTAACTTGTTCAGGCGCGCGCGTAACGATTTGATCGTTCAATAAGGAGTCGAACGTCACTTGGGGTTGGTTATTCAGTGCCCACCCACGTTCTGCATCGCGGCTCGCAGCCGCGGCCGGACGAGCCTTGGATTCTTGCGATTCGGATTTGGCAGCCTGTTCCACCCGTTCGCCAAGACCCCTGCCGAATGCCGCTGAGGAGCCATTAATGTCACCCCCACCCGCCGCACCGCCGATTGCACCACCCGCGAAGGTGCGGTTCACAGCGGAACCTAAAGATCTTTCGCTCAATCCAACGTTCCCCTCGATGCCGGTTACCGCGGGCTTTGTGGAACTCGGAATTTCTTCCTGCGATTTCCCGCTAGAGGCCGACAAAATTCCCAAAGAATCAATCGCAGCTACCTGGGCAGGTTCAGACGCTGGTCGAACCACTTTGCGTGTCCCAACGGAAAATCGGGCGGACGGTCCCGAACCCGCAACTTTTTCAGACTCTGAAAGCAAAGCTCCTTTTGAAGTTTGAAGAGATTCCGCGCGCGCGGGTCCTCGATCGGCAAGGTTCTGAACGTTGGATTTTGCGGGCTCCGCCGGTGAGATCGGAGTTACGCCTCGTGGGGTCTGTCTGTTCGCAACGTTTTCTGCGAGGGAATCGCGATCCGCCAGATCATCTTCTTTAG
>JAQGOX010000671.1 GCA_028293365.1 Verrucomicrobiales bacterium
AACGCCTATTTCGGCTTGTTGACCTCCGACTATTCGAATCCCTACCGCGTTAAGGACGACGTTTCGCACTACGATATCAACAGCCGCCGCGGCACCATCCAAAAGTGGAACCACTCCACCAAAAAGCTTGAGACGATTGCGACTGGTATTCGAGTTCCTTATACCCTGGCTTTCAATCGTGCCGGAGATTTATTCGTTACAGACCAGGAAGGAGAAACCTGGTGTCCCGGCGGAAATCCACGCGATGAACTCAATCAAATCATCCCCGGCCTCAACTACGGTTTTCCACCTCGACACCCAACTTACCTGCCGAATCTGATCAGCGAACCTCCAGTAGTCGCCTTCAGTCCCCAACATCAATCGTCGTGTGGATTCGTCTTCAATGAGCCATCTGCGACTCAGAAACTGTTTGGGCCGGTAGAATGGGAAGGAGACGCTTTTGTCGCCGGAGAATCCCGCGGAAAGATCTGGCGCGTTCGCCTCAATAAAGTTGGCGACCGTTATATTGCCAAAGAGTCTCTTTTTGCCCGCCTGAACATGCTCACTATGGATGTCGCCATTTCACCCGGAGGCGATCTTTATGCCACCTGCCAAAGCGGCAAACCTGACTGGGGAACCGGTCCCAACGGTGAAGGCCGGCTTTTCAAAATCTCGTATTCGCATCCTGAGGCCTCGCGGCCCGTCGCGATCTGGGCAACCAATCCGCTCGAAATCCGCGTTGCCTTCGATAAACCAATCAGTCCCGGTGTCGCAAGTCATCCGGAGCAGATGCAAATTGACTTTGGCGAGTACGTGCAGGCAGCAGATCGTCTCGAGATTTTGAAACCTCCCTATAAAGTCGTGGAGCAACAGGAACTCACCCCACGAGGGAAACTCCGGGTGGTCGCCGCACAACTTTCAGAAGACCGCCGGACCCTTGCCCTCACCACCGATCCACACCCTCAAAGCGTCGGCTACGCATTGATGCTCCCCATGCCTGGTTCGGACATGAACAGCACCTCCGCTCCCATCGACCTCGCCTATGACCTGGGAGGTTTCGAGGCAACTCTAGCCAAAGCGAGCGAGCCTGAGAATCCACTCTGGCGGGGCTGGCTCCCGCACGCGGATCCTGTAATCAATAAGCATTTTCTCACTGGATCTTCTGAGCATGACCCGCTTTTCAAGGGTTTTCATGACGGCACGATCCTGCGGCTCCACGCCTCTCTGGTTTTACCCGGAGCAGCACGATTGATTGTCGAAGCAAACGGAACCACCAAAATTCAGGCCGGGAATTCAATCGCTACTTCCGCACCCGGCTCCGGATCGGGTCGCGCCGAAGTTTCGGTGCGTTCCGATGGCTCCGCTCAAGATCTAACCATTGAGTTTCGCCCAACCTCCTCCGAGCCCACTCTTCATTTAAGCTATACGACCGACATCGATCCAACCGTCCGTCCTCTGCCATTCAAAGCGGTACGACTTCCCTGGGCTCCTCCACACACCGATCTCCCAAGTGCGCCAGGTACTGCCACAGAAATTGTGGGCGGCGATTTCGAACGCGGCCGCAGCCTGTTCACGGGCGAACGGCTCAAATGCATTACCTGCCATAGACTCCGCGGGGAAGGGGCCCTGGTCGGACCCGATCTCAGCAATCTCGCGCAACGCGATGCTTCTTCAGTGTTGCGCGATATCAAAGAGCCCAGTGCCAGCATCAATCCCGATTACGTGGCCTACAATGTGACATTGGCGGACGACGAATCCCTCACCGGATTCGTTCGCAGCCAAAACGAGAAGGAACTCAGGATCATCAGCGCCGACGGCCATGAGCGCATCGTCCCCCGCCAGCAAATCAAACAACTTCAGGTCAGCACCATCTCGCTAATGCCTTCGGGCTTACTGGAAGGTTTGAAGGATGAAGAAATCCGCGATCTCTTGACGTTTCTGGTGAGTGAACCTCCCAAACGAGATGCATCCGATCTCGCAAATATGCTCAAAGCAAAAAACGAGCAACCACTCAAGCAGGAATCCAGCGCACTGAAACCGCTCAAACTGGTACTCATCGCCAGCAAACAGGATCATGGCCCGGACCAGCATGACTATCCCGCCTGGCAAAAGGCCTGGCCTTCTCTTTTGGAAAAAAATCAGGGCGTCCAAGTCGAAACCGCCTGGGACTGGCCCACACCCGAACAATTCGAGCAAGCGAACCTCCTCATTTTCTATTTCTGGAATCATGATTGGAACGCAGCGCGATATGAACAACTCGATAAATTCTACGAGCGTGGCGGTGGCTCTGTGATCCTCCATTCCGCTACCATCGCGGACCACGAGCCCGAAAAGCTCGCCGAGCGCATTGGATTATCTTCGCAACCAGGCCCAACCAAATATCGGCATACTCCGCTTGATTTGAAATTCACCAAATCCGAGCCCGGCTCCATCACCGAGGGTTTCAAAGATTTACACCTTCTCGACGAACCGTATTGGCCAATGTTCGGAGGAACTAATCGGGTCAAAGTGCTGGCCTCCGCCGATGTGGATGGCGAAAGCCGCCCGCTCATTTGGACCTACACGCCAGGGAAAGGCCGTGTCTTTGCCAGCATCCCCTGCCACTACACCTGGACCTGGAGTGATCCCGTTTTTCGTCTCCTGCTTTTCCGCGGCATCGCCTGGGCCGCCGGAGAACCACCCCAACGATTAGACCCGATTCGACTAGACCAGTAGACCCGACGGACCGCAGGTATGTGCGCCGAGCACTACCTGCAGCGCGTGAATCAAACACAACGTGAAATCAATCTTTGACGCAAAGCTTTCAGTTGCCGCTGCGGCTTGTCGCGGCGACAAAGCCGCGATCCGTTCACCCGGACCTCAATCGACGCCAAGAATCATCGCGGACCGCAGGTATGTGCGCCGAGCACTACCTGCAGCGCGTGAATCAGCCACAACGTGAAATCAATCTTTGACGCAAA